>CAISKC010000383.1 GCA_903885895.1 uncultured Legionella sp. | reverse complement strand
GTGCTTTGGCTAAATCAAAAATTTTATACTTAAAATCTTCAATAAATTTATTTTGTTGTAATACAGAAGGATTTTTTAAATGTAGCACACTAAATTTTATATTCGGTGTTGAATTTAATTTAATAAAAGGTTCGTCATTTTTTTCATGAAATGAAAATCGAAAAACCTCATGTCTCGCTATAATCTCGATAAAAGCAGCCTCTAAAATATCTACCTGAATACTTGTAGAAATTTCATAGGCTACAAACATGTTGTTTTTATTAGTGAAGCCGGCAATTTTTTCGTCATACCAAAGCCTTTTCTGTGGGTATGATAGGGGGATGCCTTCGGAGTTAACTGATGCTTTAATCAATGTTTTTTTAGTTTTTGTTTTTCTTGTTAGTTGATTAAAAAGGTGATTAAACGTTAGTTTTTTTCCTAATAGGTCAAAAGGATTGATAGAAACTTGATATAATCGGTATATTTCACTAGCAATCAAAACACTTCTCAAGGAGTCTAATCCTAGATTACTAAATGAGATGTCATCTTTCTCTATACTGATGTTATGACGAGTAAAAAGATCTATTAAATTTGATTTGACAATTTTTGATGCATGTTTAACTGGGTTGTGTTGCTTAGGGAGCTTATGATATTCCAAAATTTGGAATGCTATTTCTAGCATATATTCATTAGGAATATAATTTTCTGGTTTTTTCGTTGTTTTCGGCTGCTCCAGAATTTCGGACGTTTTTGGCAGGAAGTTAATTTGGTTTATATCCTGAGTTTTAATGACAATTTCTGTTATATTTTTTAAATCATTTAATCCTGCTAGCTTTTTTATGAAATTCATAGCGGGAATATTTCTTTGAGTGATAATAAATGGGATGTGAATAAACTTTATCTGATGTTCTTTTGAAACCTCAGATAGATGTTTGATTATCTCATGCTCTACTCCTCTACCTAATATTCGGCAGCTAAGGAAAAAAGCTTTTATGGTGAGTTTTTTTGAGTGGATCTCATAAACTATTACGCCAACCAAACCGTAATCGCCAAATTTATCACGTACATTAATGATTAAGCAGTGTGGGTTTTTTGTTTTGATACTGTGAGCAAACTCAATAGCTGTCATTGAGTTTGGATAAATATTAAATTGATTTGTTCTCTGACTTAGCTGAAAAACTCGCTCATAGTCTTTATTTTTAGCATAACTGATGGTGGTCTTAATCTTTAAATGCTTCAAAAAATCAGTGTAGGAGGGGCTTTTGGTTTTTATTTGTTCGCGAAGCTTATTGTCTTGGTAAAATTTTGTTCTGTTTTCATCCTCACTATTTTTGCTAAGATAGTCAAATGCCCATATATTTTTTAAATAAAACAACCTTTCATTTTTATCCTTCGGAAGTTCAATTGCCAAAACTTCCGGAATCTCTGCCTTAACTTCTGCACATTCGATTCTATTATCATCAATAAATATAAAACTATCCAATCCAAGATCTAATTCCTTTGCAATCGATTGAATATTTGTTGATTTTGTTTCCCAATTTATTCTGTATGTACAAATATGCTCTTCTAGATTTAAGAGCATGTTTTTGTGATTTCTAAACACATCAAGAACGGATTCCTCGCTATTTTTACTACATAAGCATATTAGAAAACCTGCTTTGTAACATTCTATGATGAATTGATGGAATCTTGTGTAATATTCATCAATTTTTATACCAGCAATGCCTTCTTCTTCAATAACGCCATCCCATAATGTTCCATCACAATCTAGAACAATTACTTTATATGGCTTTCTTGTGAGCAAAGAATACTTTCTTGCAATTGTTGTTGCGAGTGTATGATAGAACTCAATAGAGTAGGGGATGTGTCCATGTTTCTCTGAAAAGTGGTCAAATAGACTATCAGAACGAAATGTTTCTAATATTTTTTGTGAGTTGACGAAGAAAATATTTTTATATGGTTCGAGATTTTGCCTTAAATCTTCTTCTATTTTCTCAAAAAAAGTTTTATCTTTAGCGTTTTTGTACTCACTTGGTGTTAATAAAGTGAGCAAAGGTACTTTCATTTGTTTTTGTGCTGCTTGAAAAGCAATGGTTAAATCAGATATTTTTTCTGAAATATTTTTAGCAGAATGTTTGATATCAAATAGGTCAAAAAGCCGTATGATAATTACATTTATCCCGGTATTATTTGTATTAATCTCACTTGTGGGCAACAATAATTGCTGAAAAATTTGATTATAAAAAAACACAACATTTTGTTGAGTGAATTTTATTAAAATCAATTCTAATTGATTGCGTAATGGATCTGCTGTAAAAGTAGATGTGATTGTTATCATGAGAGCTGCAAAGTTTGTTCTTTAGGTCGTGATTTTATCACTTAATATCCTTATTAAGCAAAAAAATGCAACTTATTATCAACCAATAGATTGTTTTTAAAAAAGCAGTGTTAACCGTTGGATAAATTTGAGAATTTTTATTAAATGGATGAACTAGATATATTTATCAAGATACATAAGAGCAATGAAAATTGTATTAAGCATTCAAAGAATTTTTTATATTATTTCGCAGCTTGCTTTGTAATCAATCATTTATGTGCGACAGGCGTATATAGTGCTGCTACTCAAATTTTGAGTGATAATTTTTATTCTAACCCTGCAGAATTAAATCGCGTTGAAAAAACACAAACGATTATAGGTAATTTATTGCTCAACCCTGTTGCGCAATTTAATGGAACGGTTTTAGGCGTATCAGGAGCTGCAAAAAGTAATGTAAATGATTCTCTACCTTATTTATTAACTGGATTTCGCATAAATGATAAGGTTGTTGTTGGTCTGAATATAACCCCAAGTGGATATGGGCATTTGAGTTGGCCAATGGATTCATTGGTTGCTTATGATTCTACTGTGACCAAGGTATTGTATTATAGATTTGGCTTTCAGTCTGAATATCAATTTTCTGAAAAATTGTCATTGGGCATCGGTTTTAACCTTGAATGGAATAAATTGGCAGAATTAAATTTTATAGTAGCAGGTAGTGGTAATCAAATAAACAAGGTCTCTGGGCTTAATTATACAGGTGATTTAGGCCTTTATTATAAAATAAATCCCAAGCTTTTTTTATCCATAGCTGGTTATACGCAAGTTAATACTTATGGGTATGGAACAAGTTCTTTAGGTGCGGTTGTTAATAATAATCTCTCATTAAACCTTACTGAAGCACCTGTTATATATGTTGGATTAGAGAGCTTCATAAATGATTTGTGGTTCTTAGAAGGCAAAATATATTGGTCTGGTTGGCCTATTCAAAGAAATATAGATTTTACTAATACGACCACAGGTAGTTATGTTGTTCCTACAGACTGGAAAGATGTTTTTTCATTTCAAGGAACTGTGCGTTATGCGTTAATGGAAAAACTTGGATTGCTAGGCTCGTTTATGTACGAAACAAATCCTGTGCCTTTGGCTACAAATGCAATCGGATATCCTTTGGCTGCAACAGGTACGTTATCTGGTGGGGTGGATTTTGCTTTAAGAAAAGACCTGTCGATTCAAGTTATTTATAGCTATGGAGAATTTTTACCGAATTCACCAGTTGACAATGCAACTAGCTTGGGGACCATCGATGCGCATTTCCAGGCAGGAGTTCTCCAGCTTATTTACAAAACATGAAAATTTCGAAGTTTTAGCTATAAAATAACGCGTCTCAAGAATACGTTTTACATGACTCAAGTTGGTAGCCGCGTTTTTCTCTAGTTTTTGTTGTAATGCAAAATTGATTAAAAGCGTCTGTAAAGCTCGGAAATGCTAGAGTTCTAACTCTACCAAGTTTGGTTCCGATTCTACCGTTTGCGATTGTAAGAACCCAATCATCAAACAAATCCCTATCTAAGATAATTATGTAATACCTAGTTCCTTTTTCAAAACGAGCAAAATTAAACCCTGGATTGGCCTTGCTCGGAGTATTGGTTAGGTGTTGTTTAGACATCATTGCCTTATATGGTATATATAATAATGAGTGTATCTATGAAAAAACTTCTTCTTTCATATTTTTAAGAATTTTATAAACAGTTGCGCGAGCAATTTTTTCATCTATGGCAATTTTTGATGCTCCGACACCGGATTGATAGAGACTAACAATTTTACCCCTATCAACACGGCGTTTCCTGCCAAATTTGATTCCTTTTTCCTTGGCTTCTAGGCGGCCCTCATTAGTTCTTTCAAGGATCCTCTGTCTTTCAGCCTCAGCAACAGCAGACAATATGGTGACAACCATTTTGCCCATAGTCCCCTCAGTGCTGATTCCATCATCTAAAAATCGGATCGAAACGCCAAGGCTATCAAGCTCTTTAATAAGCTTGATCATATCTTCGGTGTTGCGACCCAGTCGATCTAATTTTTTTACAAGAACAATATCGCCATGCTCAACTTTCATGCGAAGCATGCCAAGCCCTTCGCGATCGGAATTACTACCGGTTGCTTTGTCGGAAAAAATACGATGAGATTTTACACCGGCCTCTTCCAATGCTTTAATTTGGATCTCGAGGGATTGTTGACCGGTGGAAACGCGAGCGTACCCAAATAACCTCAAAAGCTGTCTCCAAAATCGATTAGTAGACAACATGTCTACTAAGTAATAAAAATACGATTTAGTAGACATTATATTCAGGGTATTTTTATGTGTCAACTAATTTATAACATAGTAGACAGAGCGGAGCAGGGTGACCAGCCACTGTAAAACCATATAATAAATCACAAACTTTTTATAGTGCGCCACGAAAGTGCACTACCGCTAGTAGCTGAGAGTGCTACCGGGAAAGCGCAACCGAGCGCATTTCGTACTTAGCCTTGGGCTGTGTGTGGTAACGCACACGGTTAAGCGTAGGCAAAGGAAGTTGTAAGCCGTAAGCCGCAAGGCTGAAGTGATTGAGCTCCGTTAAGTTTGATCTGAAGGGTGGCTCAGGGTCTTATAAAACCTGAAAGCAACAGTGAATGAGACAATAAATCGGGTCGAATCATTCACCACTCTCGGAGTCTGAGAGCATGGCGTGCAACAAAAGCGATAGTGTAAACGTGGGAGACCCTGGCCGCTCTTGCAAGGATGCGAGTATCAACCGGCAAGTGTAACAGCGAGAGAGTTGAGATGGCGAAAATTAAAAGCCAGGGGGTCAGATGAGGCATAGTACTCCGAGCTTGGGAAAGCCAAGTACATGGGGAAGGCCAATGGGTAATTTTGCCTTTGCTGAGGAAACGTGATGAGAACACCAGAATCTCAGGTATACACGGATACTGCATTAGCAGAGATAGCGTGGTTATCGGCTAACAATCCACATCAGGTGTATCATAGTCTGATGCATCAGATTAATATGGATTCATTAAGTCGCTGCTTTGAACGACTGGATGGAAAGAAAGCGGTTGGAGTAGACTAAGTCAATAAGGCGATGTACGGGGAAAACTTAACAGAAAATCTGGAAGATCTGATCGCACGGATGAAACGCATGACCTATCGACCGGGTCCTGTACGTGAAGTACAGATACCGAAAGAAGGTAAGCCAGGCGCGACAAGACCGCTTGGGATCAGCAATTTCGAAGATAAGCTGGTACAGAAAGGGATGCAGGGTATTCTTGAAAGTATCTATGAGCCGCTCTTTTTTGACTTCTCGTATGGGTTTCGCCCAAATAAAAGTTGTCATGACGCGGTGAAAGACTTGAGGGAGCATCTATTCAAGGAAGAGGTGGAGGTTGTAATCGATGTCGATTTAGCCAATTTTTTTGGTAAAATTGATCACCAAATTGTGAAAGACTTGCTCGGCATGAAAATCAAGGACAGTAAGTTTATGCGATATATCACACGTATGTTTAAATCGGGTGTATTAGCGGATGGCGAGCTGTCAATGAGCGACGAGGGCGTTGTTCAAGGCTCCTGTTGCAGTCCAGTAATTTCGAACATTGTTGCACACTATGTGATCGATTCATGGCTGGAAGAAACGGTTAAACCGCTGATGAAGGGGAAGGTAAAACCGTTCCGGTACGCTGATGATCTGGTTATCTGCTGTCGATACGAAGAAGACGCCAAGAGAATTCAAAAAGTACTAGGAAAACGATTAGCCAAATACAAACTCGAACTCAACGAGGAAAAGACGAGTATGGTCAATTTCTCGAAGAAAAATCGGCGGAGGGGCATCAAACAAGGGTCTTTTGAGTTTTTGGGGTTCCGATTTTATCTGGGCAAATCACTTAAGGGAGTCGTTATGCCCAAGCTAAAAACGAGTGGTAAGCGGTTCAGGTCTAAGCTAAATAAGCTGACGGATTGGGCGAAGCAGGTAAGAAACAAAGCCCCGCTTGGTGAAATATGGAAAACATTTTGTTCTAAATTGAGAGGGCATGTGCAGTATTATGGCGTGAGCTTCAATACCAAGATGGTTGAAAAATTTCTCCATGAAGCCAAGAAAATAATATTCAAATGGCTCAACAGGCGTAGTCAACGTAAATCGTTTGATTGGAACAAGTTCGACCTGTTCGTAAAGAAACATCCACTACCAAGTGCAAAGATAGTACATCGGCTGTTTTGATAGACAAGGTATAAATACGTAAGGAGATTATCTTGAGCCCATTGCCTTAATAGGGCACGATGGGTTCTAAATGGGGGGTTGGCCAGGCGACTGGTCGACTCTACCAGCTAAAAGCACAATTTGCTATAATGCCTTGCTTTGAGAAGGAATTAGTTAATGTCAGAACATATAGAAAAAGCAGAACAGATAAATGGTCTATCATTGCGCACAGCAGTAGAACAAACGGTGAAGAATCATTTTCTTTCATTGAGCGATAAAAAAATTGTAGACCTGTATGCATTGGTGCTTGAGGAAATCGAGATACCTCTATATAAAGTGGTTATGGAGCATTGCAGATATAATCAATCACGAGCAGCGATTGTTTTAGGCGTAAGTCGTGGGACATTGAGAAGCAAATTGAAACGTTACTTTGATGATCAATATGTTGGCACACGTAGTTAAGTTAAGATTATTATTTACAGCATAAAAGTGCCAATGTCGCAAATTTTGTATATCTTGTAAGTCGAATAAATTGAAGTATAGGGTCTCTCGAAAAGGAGTGTAAATGATTAATTATTGGTACCGGACTGGTCAAAGCGAAGCTCACAAAGCTTGGCATGTCGAAATCCTTGCTAACAGCGATCTTATAGGATCTTACGAAAATTGCTCAACAGAGGAAGAGGCGGCCAAAAGAGCAGAATCGTTTATAGATGGTGTTAAATTTGCCAGGTGTGAATAGAGTTAATGTATTTTGCCTGTAGGAAACTATATTTAAAAAAACTACGATAGCATTTGTCTAAGGGTATTTCATGTCTAAAAAAGATGTATATGATGAGTTAAAAATAATTATGACTGATGCGTTATTGCAGATGCGCGCATTGTCAGAGAGCGGG
>CAISKC010000382.1 GCA_903885895.1 uncultured Legionella sp. | reverse complement strand
CTTCGCCGTTAATTTCAGAAAGTGATAATATAGGCTCCGAGACAATGGAACAGCCAACCGACTTAGGGCTTATCTGTTTTTATTGTTTTAACATGCTTAGGTCATGCGTTGTGTAAAATATCAGCACCCGTAAATTAATAGACATAGTGTCTATAAATCGACTTAGTAAACACCTCTCATGGTTTTGTGATCCATAAAATCAGGTATCACTAAGGTATATCCTAGTAATATTAAGACGCTCATTTAAAAAACACCTTATTTCTGCTATCAATAAGGTTATTTTTTTATTTTTGGTAGTATTTAATCAAAAGGCTTAGTTCCATGTGATAGCTAGAAATTAATCATTAATGAATTGCTCAGTACTTTAGATTGGAATATAGAGGCTATAATATTTCTTCCGCTCGAAATGAATATCGTTTCCTAGCAGTTATTTCAATTTTTAAAATCGAGTCACTAGCACCCGAAGAATTATAAATCTCATCATCTAACCAGTGTTTTTCAGCATCTAGAAACTCGTTTTGCACGCAAATCCACCAACACTTAGGAAGCCGCCCCGCCTCTCCGTCCGACCAGCGATAATTACGCGCTTTTAATAAGCCCCTCTTATCATAAGGAGCATTTTCAGCACAGATTAAGGTTTCCTTTTTACGAACATTCCTTTTTAATTCATCAAAAACACCAGGCGCTTGTAAGAGTAAGTTCAGAGTTGCCCAACAATCGTTAATCGCACGATGTCCATCATAAAAAAACCCCAATTTCCAGTTAAGGTAATCTAATTTGGAACTTTCAAATCCCCTCTCATTCCAATTAATGTCTTTAATCGTGCAAGCAAAAGGCTTTTCTTTAACAATAGATTGAATAACAGGTGGCGTTTGTAACTCTAAAAAATTTCGGTCGAAACTACTATTGTGACAAATGAGCAACTCGGTCTTTTCTAACATTTTTAATACAAAATCCCAATCTATGGCCTTGCCTTTAACAGCTGCATCAGTGATCCCTGTAACTTTGGTTACTTCAGCAGGGATTGGTTTGCCAGGATCGTTTAATTCATTATATGAATCAACTACAGCCAATATGCCGTCTGACGTTGAAAAAGAAAAAGAAAGAAGACCCACTTCAATAATTTCGTTTTTTGTGGCATCAAGCCCCATAGTCTCTAAATCAACAATGGTTGCTATGAAATTCTTGGATTCTGTGTTTATTCTGGATTTAATTGTTAACGGCACCCTTTTTAATAACTGGTAATCAGGATGCTTTGATATTGCTTCTATTACAACTGATTCAATCATAAAAAAACCTGTCGAGGTAAATTGTTTAAAACGAATTATATACTCAAACCTCAATAGGCCAATACCGTCATTGAACTAATACCGGTTTATTTTATTTCTCTGAGCTTGCATAAGTATTCCCTAGTGGGAATAAACGACTCTCAAAAAACGACCCATTTATGATAGGCTTAGAATCTAAAATAAGGATCCTTGATTTGTAAGGCTTAAAAAATATCAATTTGACATCTCGCTATCAAAACCTCAAAAACTCATCGTATAAACTGTAAGGAAACTGTCTAGCTTATGCCACTCAACTTACGAATAAGGGTAATTGCTTTTTGAATAGGTGTTACTATGGCGATGCCCATATTTATTTTTTCATACAAGGATCGATCTTTGGGGTCAGAAATCTGTTCATCATAATGACCATGCACTATCCCCATTAATATAGTTCCATTTCCATCTTTATGAGTGATATACCCATGATCTTTCAAAATGCTATGTTTTCAATAGCTGAAAATTGTCATTAATTCGCCCATCCAGAGCACCTCCAATATTGGGCAAGATAATGGAAAAAAACTCTCTGATAGCAT
>CAISKC010000381.1 GCA_903885895.1 uncultured Legionella sp. | reverse complement strand
TTGGATAATGTGGATGGCTCTTGCAAGAGCCTTTCATTATCGAATAGAAAGCCTACCAGATAAATGGATGATTTATAGGCAAACACTCAATTACAAAACTTTACAGCAGTATACGGACTCAATCGAGAGTATATTCTTGATGATGTAATTGAATCCAAAGTTCGCCCTGTAAGCAATAGAAAAATTGCTCTGTATATTGATGGTAATGGCGTAACTCAGCTGTATTAGGGGGCATGCGTTCCGAAATAACCGTAAACTTTTCATCTTGATGTAACCACCAGCCGTCACAAGCATCTCCCCATGTGAAGTGAGGTGAGGTTTGGATGGATTGAATTATTTGGGGTAGGGTAGATTGTAATAATGATTGATTTGGCGAAAAAACCAATACCATCAAATATTCGTCGTAAAAGGTTTCTCCAACTTTTAATGAATTAGGCTCGGTCCCATAAATATGAAACCCATGATTTTGATATAAACGTAGGGCGATGTGATTAGTGGTAACCACAGTTGTATGTAATTGTATGACGCTTTCTTTTGCATGGGCGATAATTGCTTTGATGAGCGCGCCAGCGACACCACGACCTCGATGCGTTTTTTTTGTATACATCGAAAATAAACACCCGCGATGAGCCATTTTTTCAGAAGAATAAACAAAAAATCCTGCACAACCTATTAACTCATCATGAACGAACGCTCCAAAAAAATCACAGCCGCTGAATCTTTGCTGTAATGTGTCGTCGTTTAATTGTGACTCTTCTGCAAATGACGAACCAAATGCTTCAGGATGCTGTATGAGCGCTTCTAAACGTAATGCTTTGAATGCTTGCCAGTCTTTTTTCTCGAGCAATTTAATATTCATGATGATAAGTTTTTATCACGTGTGTAATGAATACTATTACATCACGATTAATATAAATATGCTCAGAGTAATGCTAATATTTTTCATAAATTGCTTAGCATGTGAAATGACTATCATGGCACCTTGATAAACGGATACTTTAGCCGGTGCTCGTAATAGAGAAATTGTAAAAAAGAGATTGCTTCATTTAGAAGCTTAATATTTATGCCTTATCTTTGCTCGCTTATGAAATCTGATAGAACGACAGAATCGTCGCCCCATCCACCAGTATTTCCTTTGATGACCAGTAAGGTTTGACTTTTTTTACTTAAAACCCCGGTAACTCTGTGTATAGTGCTATAAAATAACCTAATTTTTAATTGATTCGCCTCACAAGCAGACAAAGCAAGGTCAAAGGAAAAGAGTTAAAGGGTTAAAGCCCGGGAACAACGAACCCCAAACTGAGAGCTCTTGCTGTCGACGTTCGAACTGCTGCTTCCATCGGCAAAGTACTGATCCCACGCTCCAGATGTCTGCTCGACGTACTCGGTAGAACTCCAGTAGTACTGACTCAAACTAGCAATATTGTTCTCCGATAAATTCGACTGCATATTTTGTAATGCTGGGCTTGATTGAGTGCCGCAATTAAAATAAGGAAGATCACTTCCACCATATCCCATTTCACAAATGGCCGGCAAGTACCAGTCAGTATACCCGCCCGCGGTGTAAGCGGTGCAAAGGCCAGCGGCATAAGAGCTTGCGGATTCTGCGGGCGGATTGGTAATAGTCAGTACCTGATAAATAAGGTATGTGTTACCTGATGGGGTTTGAACGTTAGAGCCATCAATTCCGCTATCTGCGTTGGTGGTATAACAGCCATTAAAAGGAGTTGTAATACAACCACTGCTGGAATCCCAATAAATTCCCGTATCATTGTCACTCAGAGCAGCAACTTTTCCGCCAATGCTGTTCGATTCAGGGTGGCCCGTGTAGCTATCATCGACTGAATAGAGATAACCACTTTGATATTGGCACCCATAACTCAAGACCACCACATTAATCACACTAGGCGGCGCATCGTTAGAAGACACGGTTACCGTACCATTGGATGGAGCGGTACCTGATGTGCAGGTTGATGTAGCTACTTGGCCTGGTGTAATTGTAATCGTACATGGCGTGCCAGCGTTTAATGTGCTGCCACAGGTTGAGCTGGAAATAGTGGTGAGGGATGGGAATCCGGTCGCTACAACTGAAACGTTCGTGGCTGGAACTGAGCCATGATTAGTAATGGTTATTTGTCGTGGATGGCCAGTTAGTGCGGCATTTGAATAAGCACAACTACCTCCCGCTGTTTGACAATTTACAGAAAGAGCTAAAGACGCAACACTTGGCGTTAAGGTTGCTTGCCCAAAGGTTACCTCAACCGCATGGTTGGCTGTCACATTGGAAAGCGTGTAAGTATTGCCTCCTGTTTGCACCAATGAACCATCTAGCAACCACTGACTCACTGCATAATCTGCATTAGGTGTAGCGGTAAACGTTTGACTACCTCCTTCGTTGACAACCACCGAGCCACTGGGTGATATTGTACCATTTCCTCCCGTGATGGCGGTTATAGAAAAGCCGCTTGTACTACTGACGGTAATGCTTGCCGGTGTTGTGTTATTTGCAGAAAATAAACAGTATCCATTTGCAATCGGTGTATACCCGGCTAAAACATAATCTGGCGTATTGACCTTTATCCCGATTGCCGGATAAGCATGATTGGGAATCGTCGTATTGATGCTTAAATTTAACGCTGAAACTGTGTGGTTTTGGCAGGACAGCGGGCCGTTGCCGTTGAGGCACAAGGTGATACTTAGATTGGCTGGTGTACCCGTCGCGTTGACATTAAAAAGTAAACCAGAGCTTGCGGCTGTTTGGCTCAAAAATATCGTAAATACTGCGCACAGCAAGGTTGAAATTCGTTTCACCCGATATCCTTATTGATTAGATAGTCAATGCGCAAAGCAGGGCATTCGCATAGCTATTGCCCGTTCTTAAAGTATTAATGAGTTGATTGCTGAGCTTATTGAAATCTCCCTGACTTAAAAGAAAAACCGATACCCGCATTCAAGTGGCGCATGTTCAAAGACTTTATTCATCCGAATACCAGCTCCTGCTATTGCACTAAAGGCAGCTGTTGTACGTCACGAATAGGTCTGGTCTGGAATCGTGATACCATCTAGTGATATTTCGCTCACCGCGCTGGTTGTTATAATATAATGTTGCCCAGTTGTGCAGGTAGGTGGGCGTGGATAATAAAGTAGGTTCGTTAGTCGTGAACGCAACTGATTGTGCGCTTAAGCTTAAAAACACGATGCTAAGCAGTTGGCGCTGAATTTCCTTATCAATAATCATCCGACATCCTTATCGGTAATATATTTATAGGACTTACGCAAAACCCCGATCTCTTCGTTGGATTTAGTGTTTAATTCGGTCATTTAGTCATCTAAACTTCCTCATTAAATACTAAATCCGCTTCGACCTCGGGGTTTTGCGTAAGTCCTAATTTATTCAACTAAAATAAATCAGTCCATAAACACCTAAACGATTTTACTGACGCTATAGTAAAATTCGTGCGACGATGGTTGTTGTTTTTATAATTTCAAATTCGTTTCATAATAGCATTGAACTTCTTCGATTAAAACATTTTGAGACAGCGACCAGATTGCCAATCGGCAACCCGCAGCTAGGAGCCTAATATTTATGCTCGTGGTTTTGAAAAGGTGATTATGGGTTCTACTTCTTTACCTGATATGGTTTTATAAGAGATATCGCTACCAATATAGAGAATCAGCACAGAAACACTGGAAAAAAATCAAGGGATTCGATTTGTTAACACTCGTTGCAAATAATATTGAATTTAAAGACTGGAAGGTCGTTTGATTCTGTACACCAGATTTGACAATAACTCAAAAACCTATGAACTTGAGTTTAGGTTCATCGGCGCGGGGTTTTGGGTTGTTGTTGTTCTTCTTCTTCAGCCGGAGAAGAGAGGGACTTCCCAGAGGGGGCCGTTGTGGGTGTACTAATGCTTAGTTTTGACGTATTAGCTCCGCTGCTTGTAAGAGGGCTAAGGGTAAGCGGTACACCGTTTACTGAAGTGCTCCCCTTTTTTGGAATAGATTCACCGGAGTTAAGGCTTTTTTCCTTTTTATTTTGGCTAATTCCAGCGCTAGCTAATTCCATACCTTTTGCGCTTAAATTCTCCGGGGCTGTGTTTTGAAAATATGCGTTCGTATTAGCGTTTTCTTGATGTTGCTGCTGTGCACTCCGACGATCCTGTAATTGTTCGGTTTTTTCCTCTTTTCTAATTCTGGAGTGGTCATCCAGCATCTCAGGCGTAGCAGTTTCGACAAAGTCCTTCTTTCTTTGTCGCTCTTCTCTGATTTTTTCCTTTCTAGCATCTTCTTCCGTCCACACCATAATAGCTGGCCTTTCACAATAGCGTCTTATTTATAGTATAGGC
Organism: uncultured Legionella sp.; assembly: GCA_903885895.1. Classification (GTDB taxonomy): domain Bacteria; phylum Pseudomonadota; class Gammaproteobacteria; order Legionellales; family Legionellaceae. The sequence continues at coordinate 806 of CAISKC010000381.1, read as the reverse complement.
GTATGCGTCCAAGGAAATACACATGTTGCAATAATTAATTAGGTTTGGAAATATTAAAAGCTTACAACCCACTGTCGCTTTGAATCTTTAAATTGAAGACTATACTTTGATAAAGATGACTAGGAGCGATTTTATGATTATTCGAGATGCACGCTTGCAAGATTCAGCTGAATTACAACAATTATTACTACAAATGGGGTCTATTTACGATAGAACCATACAGGAAATTGAAGACCGTATTTTGGCTTTTAATCGTGAGGGGCATCAATTACTGGTTGTAGAAGAGAATCATAAAATTCTTGGAATGATTGCATTTGGATGTTACCAGCAATTCAGGTTGCAAGGTTGTTGTTGTCATATTGATACATTAGTTGTTGATCAAAACGTTCGTCATCAGGGCGTTGGAAAAATATTACTTCTTCGAGCAGAGCAATATGCACATGAGCACGGAGCAACAGAAATAGAACTAACGACCGCTAATCATCGGAAAATAACAGGAACGCATGCCTTCTATAAAGCGCAAGGATATCAAGATCATCTTGCTATTGATTGTTCATATTTTGTTAAAAAAGGGCGCTCTTAAAACTCACTGTAATATGATAAATATAAGGATGTGGATGAACGTAGAATAATCCATGCCCTTGCCAAAAAATAAGTAAGCGTAGGTTGGGCCGTTCGGCCTGAGGGATCGAGCCGTTTTTTTACACGCATTGGGCATATTTATCCTCATGATGAATCAATGCCCAATCTATTGGCAATTCTATTTTTTTTCTGATGATTTGACATCCTAAATAGAAAAAAGAAAG
>CAISKC010000380.1 GCA_903885895.1 uncultured Legionella sp. | reverse complement strand
GTGATCACGATCAGGCGATAATAGGTGATCACGATCAAACGAGAATCACTGATCACGGTAGAACAAGAATGAGTGATCACGATAGGCAAGAATACCCATCCAGGTGACACGATTACGATTACAGTAACCGTGAAAGATAAAAAGCCCGCGAAACATATCATTGATTTAGAGTGCAAATGTGTGAATCAGGATAATGTAACCGTCATCTCAGGCATTGCTACGGTTATCGCGCCTACCGAGAAAATAAAAAGAAAACGCATGGAGTTACCCAAGATCGTTCTGAAAGAACCCAAAGGAACATGGTATAAAAAACTCATTGCATTAAAAAAGAATTTCAAACCACTCATAACAGCTGTTGTACATCCAGTTGATGCCCTTGCTTTACAGGGCGCGATTGATGCCGCACAAGACAATATCATCATCCCCATTTTGGTTGGTCCGAAAGATAAAATTCTTGCGGCTGCGCATGCGGCCAACTTAGATATTTCTACCTACCAGCTTATTTCAACCCAGCATAGCAATGAATCGGCTGAAGTTGCGGTAAAGCTCGCGAAAGAAGGCAAAGTTGAAGCATTAATGAAGGGTAAAATTCATACTGCAGAATTGATGGAGCCTGTTGTTAACAAGGAAACCGGGTTACTAACAGGCCGCAGAATGAGCCATGTATTTTATGTAGAAGCCCCCAATTATTCCAAACCTTTGTTTATTTCCGATGCGGCACTCAATATTCATCCTAATTTAATAGAAAAAAAGGACATCACGCAAAACGCGATTGATTTGTTTCATACCCTAGGTTTTGGGACACCCAAAGTTGCTATCGTTTGCGCTGTGGAATCCGTTAATGAAGCCATGCCATCTACGCTTGATGCTGCAGCATTAAGTAAAATGGCAGATAGAGGCGAAATAACAGGTGCGATGGTAGATGGCCCCCTTGCCTTTGACAACGCTATCTCCGTTGACTCTGCACGAGAGAAAAACATTCATTCAGACGTTGCTGGATATGCTGACATCATTATTGTGCCTGATATTGAAGCTGGTAATATTCTTTATAAAGAAATGACCTATCTGTCAGGAATGGAAGCCGCGGGAATTGTGATGGGTGCAAAGGTCCCCATCATTCTCACCAGCCGCGGTTCAGATAACATCTCACGTAAAGCCTCTTGTGTCATGGCGCTTGTTTACGTGCGGAATAAGGAAAAAAATAAATGACGGACGTGATATTAGCTATCAATTCAGGCTCATCTAGCGTGAAATTTTCTATTTATTCTTGTCATAAAAATTTAAACCTTCTTTATAACGGCGAAATTGAATCCATGACAAGCGCGCCTTGCTTCATCCTATTTGACCATGCCCATACACAAATATTAAAAAACCCTATCGCAACGAAAGGCATTGAGGCAGGTTTGCAAGCAATATTCAAATGGTTTGAACAAGCATCTGACGTCATGACATTAAAAGCAGTAGGCCACCGGATAGTCCATGGTGGGCCATACTTTTTTCACCCCACCCTCGTGAATGATGACGTGATAAATAAGTTAACGAGCTTAATACCACTCGCTCCTTTTCATCAACCTCAACATATAGAGATCATTAAGCTAATAAAAACCATGTATCCTGATATACCACAAATTGCTTGTTTTGATACGGGGTTTCATAGGACGCAAGAGAAGCTTGCAACCCTGTTTGCTATTCCAAGAAAATTAATCGATGAAGGCATCATTCGTTATGGATTTCATGGTATTTCGTATGAATATATTGCATCAGTTATCATCCAACAAATTGGCGATCTTGGCAATCAACGAGTCATCGTAGCTCATCTGGGGAATGGTGCAAGTATCTGCGCCATGCATCAACGAAAAAGTGTTGCGACATCAATGGGACTAACTGCCCTTGACGGATTAATGATGGGCTCACGCTGCGGTACAATTGACCCTGGCGTGATTTTATATTTGCTCGAAGAAAAAAAGCTATCCGTTAATACAGTCCGCACCCTGCTCTATCAAGAATCGGGTTTATTAGGGATTTCAGGTATCAGTAACGATATGCGCGAACTCCAATTGAGTACAGCACCCAATGCCATCGAAGCGATTGATTTGTTTTGTTATATAGCGGCTAAAGAACTAACTGCGCTATGCACAAGCATACAAGGATGTGACGCTATTATTTTCACCGCAGGGATTGGTGAGAAATCAGCCCTTGTTAGAAAAAAAATCTGCGAACATTTGCAATGGCTAGGTATTGTTTTAGACGAACAGGCAAACAACCATCATGCAACGATCATCAGCAAAAAAGATGAAAGCGCTATGTTAGTAGGTGTCATACCCACCAATGAAGATTATATGATTGCTAAACATACTGCGGATATGATAAATAAATAATCATCATAATTCCAATTATTTAAAGGATATAGAAGAGAGCATCCATTTTATGTCATGGATTCAGAGCTTGGCATTGCATTCTATCAATAC
>CAISKC010000379.1 GCA_903885895.1 uncultured Legionella sp. | reverse complement strand
TTCACCAGCGGCAGCATGTGCCTCTTCTAACGGATGAAGAGTTGCGCTTATAGAATAATTATTAATACGACTCCACTCTAAAAATGTTTGCTCTTCAAAAATAGTCATATAAGATTTAATGTAATCTTGTAGATCTATCACAGCCGGAGTAGTATGCCACCGTTGATCAAAAATCAAATCATCCATGTAGGTCATTACAAACGGAATACCTTTTTGTTTGAGCGTATCTATAACCAATTTTATTGACATCAAGGTAGTTAATTTGTCTCGATATTCAGAATGTAAATTTTGGTAGTAAATTTTAGCCGTGTCAGTGGTGTCTATTGGAACAATAGTTTGCCATTGATTGCCATTGATCCAGTTTGGAAATTTTCCAATTTGTCCCCAGTGATCAAATCTGTCGATCCATGACCAACTTATTACAAATAAACTTTCTGGAGAGTTGGCAGCCTGGCTTAACGCTTGTTCAGCAATTTGTAAATTACCTGCAGCAGGTCGGGCAAAACATTCGTAATCATAATTGAGTTTTTTAGCTACAATTGCTGGCCAAGTGCATTGGCTTGCCACTGTTAGTTGGCCTGGCATGGCAACAGCATCAGCTAGATCACTGCCAAAGATAAAACTACAGCCAAAACTTTTTAGATTCATAGGTAATTATATACCTAGTTTATTATTTTAAAATTAATTTAGAGAATGCCAGCGGCGGCTTGAATTGCTTGTAGGGCTCGATCGTCTTTTTCGTAGATGCGTTTGGTACGCAGTCCAGCGGCTGTGCGTACTTCGTTCAGCTCTTCATCGTAGCGTCGACGATATTCTTTGGGACTAAGTGGAACCATGCTATCAAATGTGTCACGGCTAAAGGGAACTTCTTTGCCACGATAGTGCATGCTCCAGTCATCTGGCCCAAATTCAGTCAGGGTGCCTAGGTCATCAATTAGAATTTCAACATTGCCGCCAGCGGTACTACGGCGGCGAATTTCAACATATACCAGGTAACGGTTGGGTTTAATTTCGCCTGGACTACGATCAGCATCAATGACAAAATCGTAACCCTTTTCAAACCAGTTCATTAGATCTTTGGCGGCCTGTTGATCACGTACAAAGAAGCTGATGACAATAATGTCATCATCGTCGCCCATCTTGGATGAAAACTCGTCGACATGAATAGTGGACTTCATGAGCCCTTCCATGTCCTTATAAGCCAAGGCTTCAAATAGTGGGTTGAGGTTGTTCAAGGGTTTGTTGGGCATTTTGTGCAGTTTGTTCACTTTGATATTCTTCTTTGTCCAGATCCTGCTCGTAAGCATCATCTAGGTCAGCTAGATCAACATCTTGATCTTCTAGTTCAATGGAGCCGGTGCGGATGTCACTCATCAAGGCCTTGGGCATGGTAATTTCTACCAGCCATACTTTCTGCTCCATGATTTTTGCTTTGTGAGTGCCCAGTTTATAATCACTGGGGTTGCTAATTTTTGCTGGAATCTGCATGGTAATTTTTTTATACAGGACTTCACAGTCAAACGGCAAAAGTCTACGGGCACCGCGTGGATCAGGCATGAGCTTTTCTGGCCACATGAATATACAACTCACTGTGTATTTTTTAATTTCTGGGCCCGACATTAATTCGCCGATTTGCCAGTTTTTAAATGCATAAAGATCAAGTTCATCCAGCACACGCTCAAAATCTAACAGCGTCAGGAGTGACCCTTCTGACATGTAAATGTTTTTAATGTTTTCGGCAACTTGCCAGTAGTCTGACCCATCTTTAAAAATAGGTTTATCGAATTCTCTATTATTGCTCATGCTAGTATTTATGTCACAGTTACCTGTATGGGTATTT
>CAISKC010000378.1 GCA_903885895.1 uncultured Legionella sp. | reverse complement strand
GTGATTGATAAACACATTATGACCGAGTGGATGGCTAAGCTGAGTAATTTGGATTTGAATTATGATCAAATTACCATCGACTGGTTTGCGCTCCAGCCTGGAGAAGCAGTGGTTGGTGAAGAAACTGTATTGATTCATTCTGAGGCATTTCAAGGCGCAGTTAGCTTAGATATCTGGGATCATTTCGAGCATGCTTGGTCAAAAGAATTGCAATGGCAACTGTTTACAGCGAGCTCTGAAGTACAAGAAGGCGCTGCCATATCTGGTCATTCCAAGTCCAGATACACATGGATTGCAGAACGGTTATTCAAAACCAAAATTTTAAATCTCTGTCAGGGAGAGTTTCAGCATGCTACCAGTCAAACTCAGGTGAAACATAAATACCAATTAGCTGGGATCTTAGCAACGGCTTGGTTAGTCAGTTTTATCGGTATTCATGTTGGGCTTTATATGCTGATCACCCATCAGTCTCAGAAGGTTGACCAACAAATTGCCCAGTCTTATCGGGTGTTTTTTCCAGGCGCACAACAAGTGATCAGCCCCAAATTTAGGGTTGAACAATTACTTAAGCAAAATCAACTTGGGCATAATGCTGCCTTATGGTCGTTGATGGAAAGTTGGTCATTGGCGCTCGACGCGCAAGCTGAGACTTTGCCGAAACAAAGTGCTAAGCCTTCCTTGACTGTGCAAACCTTGCAGTTTCAAAATCAAATTTTAATCGTCGTGTTTCGCTGCGACAATTTCTCTGCATTAGAGAAAATCGAGGCCTTTTTGCAGAATCGGCATGTGCATGTGCAGCAAGTTTCGGCAGCAACGGAAAATGAACAGGTCGTCGCTAAATTGGAGTTGTCGTTATGAAAGCCCATTGGCAGCAATTCAATGAACGTGAGCAAACAGCCGTTGTAGTTGCCGGACTCTGTCTCGTAGCCTATCTTTTTTATGCGGTGCTGTTTTCGCCATTGACGACCGCAGTATCGAGTGCACGCAAACATTGGTATGAAAAAAATAGCACACTGATGTGGATGCGCCATGCCCAGAAAAACTATAGTCAGGAAAAACAACCTAAGAAGGTTGCTGCGGGTAATTTATTGTCTATATTAACCCAGGTATTGAAGCGCGCATCTTTTCATCGATTTCCTTATCAATTAGCGCAAACTGCGAGTGGTGAAATCCAATTGAGCTTTGATGACGTGCCGTATAATGCTTTTATGGAGTGGTTACGTGTCCAAAGTATGCGTTACACACTGACTGTAAAAAACTTGGATGTGACTAAAACCAATGTGTCGGGGGTGGTAAAAATATCGGTGATATTCGGGGTTGAATAGGGTGGGTGCGACAATTTATGGTTACGGCGCAGATAATTTGGTTTTATTTTGCCTGTCGCATGCTTGCGACTTGTATGTAGCAAGCTTATAATCTTTTTAATAGCCTGCATAGGCAGCGCATCGCGTTTATCTAAGGATAAGATATGCAAAAAACAACGTATCGGAAATTTCAGAACTTCATGTTATTTATCAGTATTTTCGTGGTAGGGTTTTCTTTCTATATTGAAATGTTGAATCAATTAAAACCTTGTCCTTTATGTTTTATGCAACGTACCTGTTCCTTTTTATTTGGGTTTACATGTATGTGGGGGATGTTTGTGGCGAGTGTGCGGCGCGCTAGAGTCGTTTCTTTGCTGCAATGTATTTTTGCTGGTTTGGGTTTATATTTTGCTAGTCGCCAATTGTGGTTGCAATCATTGCCAGTTGAAGTGACTGAGCAATGTATGCCTGGC
>CAISKC010000377.1 GCA_903885895.1 uncultured Legionella sp. | reverse complement strand
GATGCAAAATTGAAGCAATCGCCATGGGAGGAAAGGCTAAAGTACTCAACTTAAGATTAACAGGTCTGTTTGATTTCACTATGAACGGATCCTTATGTTTTAAACGCGTCATCCCGAACGCAATGAGGGATCTCTCAATACAACTGTGAGCCCACAATGGATATCACTCACTGCGCTCGGGATGACGTGACAAAAAATGATTGTAACACAGAGCAAATAGGCTCTTAAAGACTATAAACCTAAATTATCCCGCTTAAATACGCGATCAGCTCGATAACTTGAGCGTACCAAAGGGCCTGCGGCCACTTCAAAAAATCCTTTTTGCAAACCAACCTCACGTAATGCCGTGAATTCTTCAGGCGGCAAATAACGTTGCACAGCAAGATGATGCTTAGTGGGTTGTAGATATTGACCCAAAGTCAGAATATCTACTCGGCATTGCCGCAAATCATCCATAGTCTGGACAATTTCATCCCAAGTCTCCCCTAAACCCAGCATCAAACTCGTCTTAGTTAAGACATCAGGGCGATATTGTTTCGCATGCGCTAAAACCTGCAATGTTTGCTGATAGCCCGCCCGATTATCGCGCACAGGATGCGTCAAACGTTCCACCGTTTCCACGTTTTGCGCAAACACATCCAAACCACTGTCCAATAACGTTTCAATACTGCTGGTCACGCCCTGAAAATCTGGCGTCAACGCTTCTATTTTGGTTTTCGGTGAACGTTCTCGAATCGCACGAATCGCTGCTGCATAATGTGCGGCACCGCCATCCGGTAAATCATCCCGATTCACAGACGTCAAAACGATATAATCTAAATTCATCAATGCCACTGTTTTAGCAGCATTACTAGGCTCTTCTAAATCCAACCAACCCCCTGGGTTCCCCGTATCCACAGCACAAAACCGACAAGCGCGTGTACAGACTTGTCCCATTAGCATAATGGTCGCTGTACCATGCGACCAACATTCTGCCATATTAGGGCATTTGGCTTCTTCGCACACGGTTGCCAAGCGATGGGTTGTGACTTGCTTCTTTACCGCCAAATAGGCAGGCGAAACCTGATTAGAAATTCGTAACCAAGCTGGTTTAGGTAAACGCTCAGTTGTAGCGCTATCTGACTTGATGCCATCTTTAATAGCGGTAAACCCTTGCTCAGTTTTATATTTTTTCCCACTCTCTACTACAATGGGAATCGATGCTAATTTTGTCATTTCACACTCAATCGTTTCCAATATAACGGGCATTGCTGCGCCACAATATACAATAAAAGTTTGAATTCTAATATCCCTAGATAAGCTGTTGCCAAAACATCACTCAAATAATGGCAAGTTAACAGCACTCTAGTCGCCAATACAGTCAGGCCAAGCAGCAAAATCCACCAACGATAGCGGGGATAAAGTAATGCCAAGCTCAACCCCATCGCCGTTATCTGAGTCGTATGTCCAGACGGAAATGAATGATACAAACCCTCAACATGGTAACCATAAAATCCAAATAAATCCTGATCAAACAACAGATCCGGGCGTGCACGACCTAAAAGATTTTTCACGACAAGACACAACCCATTAGATAGCACCAGCGTGCCCCATAAAAACCATAGACGTAATTCCGTTTGCTTCACGCGGCGCACATAACGAAAAAACAAAGCCAGAAATGGCACCAGGATCAGCCATGGCACCGACCGTCCTAATTGCGTTGTCCAAACCAATACCGGATAACGATTGGCGAGATCCAAAGCATGCAAGCTAAGCGCCAGTGGCTTATCAACATGCAAATAACTACCAACAATCAATCCAAAATAAGCCAGCATGACCACGGGATGAGTGAAAACTTTTATAAATCGTTCTGTTGCGTGCATTTATACCCCCTGCCTATTTGCTAATGATTGCAATGCCATTCTAATTAATTGTTCAGAGGTTTTTTGTCCATCATCCATTTTGCGAATCAAAGTTGCAGCCTCTTGCGGCTTGTACCCCAAACTTTCTAAAGCCGAAATGGCTTCCTCTTGCTGCGACATAGAAGGTGCAACCTGAGTATTCGCCCGCAAACCCAGCGTAAATTGTTGCATGCTATCTTTCATTTCTACGACCAAACGTTCAGCCGTTTTTTTACCAATACCTGGCAATCTAGTCAGCATACTCGTATTCTGCTGCTGAATACATTGGACAAAATCATCCGGCGTAATACTCGACAAAATAGCAATAGCCATTTTGGGGCCCACGCCATTCACTTTGATCAAAGCCCGAAACAAGGCACGCTCTTCTTGCTGTGCAAAACCATATAACAGCAACGCATCTTCGCGCACCACGGTATGCACATGTAAACTCACTTTATCGACATTGGATTCTATTTGAAAAAAAGTCGTCAAAGAAGTTTCCAGATCATAACCTACGCCATTCACATTTAAGACAAGTTTACCAGGTTGTTGCTTATCCAAAATATAGCCACTTAGCCAACCAATCATCGTATTCGACTCCGCATATGACTATGACAAATTGCAATCGCTAATGCATCCGCAGCATCAGCCTGTGGCGTCGCCGACAATGTCAATAAATGCACTACCATATGTTGCACCTGAGCTTTATCTGCAGCGCCATACCCCACCACAGTTTGCTTCACTTCTCGAGCAGAATACTCACTCACTGGGGCACGATGTGATGCGCAAGCAACCATTGCTACGCCACGCGCATGCCCTAATTTTAAAGCAGAGCTTGCATTTTTATGCATAAACACTTGTTCAATGGCCACTTCATTAGGACTATATTGTTCCATCAAAACACAAATACCATTAAAAATCTGTAATAAACGATCTGGTAAAGCCCCATCAGCAGTTCGAATACAACCACTATCAATATACTGCAAACGCCGTTGATGTTCACGTACCAAGCCATAGCCAGTGATACGCGAACCGGGGTCTATCCCAAGAATAATGGTCATATATTATCTTTCAACCCTTTTATTTTATCACCCCTCATTCCTGATGTATCCCCTCATCCGCAATGCGAGAGCATGTGTGGCTATAAACTACTCTAATCGCCAACGTCCCGCGCTTTATGAGCGGGATCCAAAGATCTTGCTAAACTCATGGATCCCGCGGACAAGCCGCGGGACGTAGGCTGAGAGACTTAACGTGATGCTATTAGCTCAGACTCTAATCCTCAAACAAATCAGCATTCGTATAAACGGATTGTACGTCATCTAAATCTTCCAGCATATCAATTAACTTCGTCACTCGCTCTCCGGCATCAGGATCCATAGCCACAAGCACCTCTGCATGCTGCGTAATCTGAGCATGCTCTACCGAAAATCCGGCTTTCTCTAAAGCATTCAAGACACGATGATACGTTTCTACCGCCGTCGTAATCACAATATGCCCATCTTCTTGCGCCACATCTTCCGCACCAGCATCAATGGCAGTATCCATAGCAAGATCTTCTTTATCTGTTTGAGACAATACGATTTCGCCTTGTTTATTAAATAAATAGGCCACAGAACCATCTGTTCCTAAATTACCACCAAACTTAGTGAACGCATGGCGCACTTCAGAAACTGTACGATTCTTATTATCAGACAAACATTCCACTAAAACCGCGACACCACCTGGCGCATAACCTTCATACCCCATTTCGACCATATTAGCGCCATCTAAACCACCCGCGCCTCGCTTAATGGCATTATCGATGGTATCTCGTTTCATATTAGCCTTGAGCGCCTTTGTGACAGCATCACGCAACCGTGGATTATTGATTTCTTCAGCACCGCCCATCCGAGCAGACACTGAGATTTCGCGAATCAACTTCGTAAATATTTTTCCACGCTTCTTATCTTGCAGACCTTTACGAAATTTAATATTGGCCCATTTACTATGCCCTGCCATATTGTCACCTTTTGTCTATGCGCTTAAATAGCAGATTATATGTCAGGGACTATGGTCAATTCTACTGGACTTTGGCCATTTTTATAAAATTGATTCATAATCTGTCTTTCGCAAATACTACAAATCAATCAGTTCTATATTATCTGTTCCAACTATTCTCATAAATTAAAGAGAAAATCAGAGCAAACGCATCTAAATTTTGAACATATATTTATTAAAAAAACCGTCTTTGCGAGCGTTAGCGAATACGACATTGAGACTGATTTTTAGTCAAAAGATGCGTTTACCCTGAAGAGAAATTGACAAAAAAATCCAATCGATGCAAGCTGATATCTGAACAAAACGGTTGTACGAGGAAAAACTAACATGTACCTATATGGATTCGGTAACCATCATCAAACAGAATGTCTCAGTGGTGCATTACCCAAAGAACAAAATGCACCGCAACAATGCGCTCACAATCTCTATGCAGAACAATTAAGCGGCAGCGCCTTTACACGAGCACGCCATACAAATTTACATACTTGGCTATATCGTCAGCACCCCTCGGTCGCACGACCTGATTACCGACCCTACACCGCAACTCAGTTCCAACAACCTCTTGCACCGCAACAACCCCCTAACCCCATGCGCTGGTCCCCTTTTCCCAATCCACAACCATCGCAAGATTTTATTGCAGGCTTAACCCATATTGCCAGTACTCATTTGAGTCATACTTATTTATACCAATGCACACAATCCATGCAAGATCGCTATCTCATCAATCACGATGGGGAGTTTTTATTTATTCCTTATGCAGGTGGTTTACGTTTACATACTGAAATGGGAATATTGGATATAGAAGTAGGCATGATTGCAGTCATACCCCGCGGCATTGCCTTCAAAGTAGCATTAACAACAGATTCTGCAGCTGGCTATCTCTGTGAACACGGAGGGCTGCCGCTGAGTTTGCCACAATTAGGCGTCATAGGTGCAAATGGCTTGGCCAATCCCCGACATTTTTTCTACCCGACCGCGGCCATCGAAACCACCTCAGGCAGCAAAGAATATATGAGTAAATATCAGGGTCAACTTTGGGTAACAGAATGTCCTCATTCCCCGTTAAACGTGATCGCTTGGCAAGGCAATTATGCGCCCTATGGATATGATTTATCTCTATTTAATACGATTCAAACGGTCAGTTTTGATCACCCCGATCCATCCATTTTTACAGTACTAACCTCAGAAAGCCCCATTGCAGGCGTTGCGCAATTAGATTTCGTCATTTTCCCACCACGCTGGATGGTTGCCGAACATACGTTTCGTCCGCCCTATTTTCATCGCAATGTGATGAGTGAATTAATGGGATTAGTACGTGGCGTATATGACGCCAAACCGACAGGTTTCGCCGTCGGAGGCATCAGTATCCATAATTGCATGACCCCACATGGGCCAGATTACGAAGCTTATCAAAAAGCCAGTACTCAAACCCTGCAACCGGAATATTATGCCAATACCATGGCTTTTATGTTGGAGTCCTGTGACCCTTGGCTCTTCACAAGTACAGCCTTAGATCATCCAGCACGTCAGAAAGATTACTCGGCTTGTTGGCAAAAATTATAAAATCTCTATTTTAGTCAATGCGATGTAGCCTTGATAACAAGGCTACATTCCATGAAAGGTAGGGTCTACTCAAACAAATCATCATGCGTCAAACCAGCCTGTTCCAGCAGCCTGCGCAAAGTTTTCAGTGCTTCGACCTGGATTTGGCGCACTCGTTCACGCGTCAGATCAATCTCTGCACCCACCTCTTCCAACGTTGCTTTTTCAAAGCCCCGCAATCCAAAACGGCGTGCAATGACTTGTTGTTGATTTTCTGTTAACTCATCCAAAAACTCTTCAATTTGCATACGCAAATTTTCATCAGTTAATAAAATCGCAGGATTAACAGAGTTTTCATCAGCAATGGTATCTAACAAGGATTTGTTTTCATCATGACCAATTGGCGTATCAAACGAAGTTACTTTATCATTCAAATACAGCAATTTTTCCACATCTTCTATCGGTACATCCAACATGGTAGCAATTTCTTCAGCAGAAGGCTCATGGTCGAGTTTCTGAGTCAATTGGCGTGCCGCACGCAGATACACATTTAATTCTTTTAACACATGAATAGGTAAACGAATGATGCGCGTTTGATTCATCAAAGCTCGCTCAATCGTTTGACGTATCCACCAAGTAGCGTAAGTAGAAAATCGAAATCCGCGATCCGGATCAAATTTTTCTACAGATTTCATCAAACCCAAATTACCTTCTTCAATGAGATCTAACAAAGGCAATCCACGATTCAAATAATGGCGTGAGATTTTGACCACCAAACGAAGATTCGATTCAATCATCTTTTTACGCGCCGCAGCATCACCTTTCAAGGCTAATCGAGCGTAAAACACTTCATCTTCAGCCGTTAATAGAGGAGAGAACCCAATTTCATTCAAATAAATCTGCGTTGCATCCATAGCACGGACCATACGCTTACCGGTACTTTGGTAAGTTGGGAAAATCTCTTTATCATTAAAATCAGGCGCATCAACAGGACTGATCTCGGCAGGTTCTTCAGGCAAAGCAGCTTCGACGTCATCTTCAGTTTCAAGATAATCAAACACTACCTCTTCCGTTTTTTCTTCTAGATCTTTATGCAACACATCATCATCTAGGTCCATAACTCTCCTTGTTATTCGTAACAAAAAAATTGTTATGCAGCTGATCCCGTTTACGTCTATCAAATTAAAACGAATATGTGCAACAGGTACTAATTTTAAGGTATACGAATGTAAGAAAAAAAGCTAGCATTCCTCTGTTTTTTTATTTGTACGACATCTATCATTGAGAAAAGCGAAGCGGCGGATGAGGACTGAGGTATCCCGGCATCAGTCTTTGTTACAAAATAACACAACAGGAGTGTAGGGTGGACAAAGGAGTGCAACGACGTGCCCACCAGTTCGAAGAAATAATCACCCATGAAGCAGAGTTTTAAAATATTTCTTCGAACTGGTGGACACGCTGCGCTTTGTCCACCCTACATTTACATCGATTTTCTATCAAAAAATTATGAGGGGATCTCCAGCAAGCGGCACGTATTAAGTTAATGTAAAAAACACTTGAAAAATTATGTGGTTATGATCAAATAGACCGCATGAAAAACTACGAGCAAATCATAACAACGCTTTTGGCAAAGATTACTGACTTAGAAAAGGTCGTACAACAGCAAGCTGCAAACATAGCAGAGCTGGAAAAACGCCTGAACAAAAATAGCAGTAACAGCACAAAACCTCCATCGAGCGACGGGTTAGGCAAACCACCTCGTAGGATATCGCTACGTGAAAATGGAAAACGTAACAGTGGCGATCAGAAAGGCCACAAGGGCGAAACGTTAAAGCAAATCAAAGGATGGTCGCGAAAAAAGAAGCAAGATCTGATTAATGCATTGAATCTTGAATGGGCTGATTTATATCAATCGATATGTTAAAGACCGTGCCATTGCAGGGAGATCCCTCGCTGCACTCGGGATGACGTGGGGAGTTACAGAGATGGTTTTAAAGTTGGTCAGTTTGTACTGAGCTTTAATTGACTTTATATAAAGAGAATATAAGGCTTGGAATAGCAGGGATTCTGCCTCTGCGGGGTGTTGCAATCAAACCAAACGTAGGGGAACTGGCCGTGAATCCAACGCTTAATTTATCATTCTGATTTAAGGCCATGATATTTTGAGTGATCACGGTGCCTGTGGAAAATTGCCCCACGGTGATTCGCGAAGTAGAGTTTGGTACTGGAACGTCATTACGGATCAACCAAATATCTACATATTGGCCACCATCAATCATTGCTAAACTAGTGGAGCCAGCTTGTCCCACCGCCAATAAAAGGTAAAATCCGGGTTTGTTGATCGTGATACTGGTGGGTGTATTGCCAATGTTTTCTATCCCATCTACGGTTTCAAGTGACGCTAAATTGATGAGGGCCGTAGCGGGTTGGTTACGCGCGCTTGATAATTGGGTGAATACAATGGGTTCTGCTGCATGGAGACTTAAACTAAATAATGAGAGCAATGTCACGATTATTACGCGTTGAAAACAATGCATTGCAGCCATGTGATTCTTCCAAAAGAACGATTGCTATCTAAATTCAATATACTATTTTGATTTTTGAATAGCAATTAGCATTTAACCGATCTCACACAGTTCCAAGATTGTTTCGCTAACGCTTGTACTCGATTTTAGTCTTTTTTATAAAATTGGTTAACAACGCGTCTTTGCGAGCGTTAGCGAAGCAATCCAGATCGGAATTGCAATTGAAAATAGGTCTGGATTGCTTCACTGCGTTTGCAAAGACTATATGTTTGCCTTGTTTTCAAAAAAGGCCAAAGTCCAGTTGTAAAGATACGTTAAAAATATCGTATTATTTTTCAGTCGCGTTTGGCTCTTCGTTCAAATTCTTTTTAAACGTGAGTCCTGCTTTAAACGTAACCACACGTCTGGCGCTGATGGCGGCGGCTTGCCCAGTTTTGGGATTGCGCCCTGGGCGTTCTGCTTTATCACGCAATCTAAAATTGCCGAATCCAGATAGTTTTACTGGGTGGCCAGAAGCAAGGATAACCTTGATTTCTTCGAAAAATTCCTCTACCAAAGATCGCGAATCTAATTTGCTTAGTCCTAGCGCATCGCACAATGCCTCGACCATTAATAATTTACTCAGTGCACCCACAATCTATTCCTTTTTAGCGTTATGACATGTCCGTTGATGCGCGCAACACGGCTTGCAGTTTCTTCTGCAAGGCGTCGACCACGTTGGCTATCATAACATGAATTTCCTCATCGACTAGCGTGCGGTCGTCACTTTGTAATAACAAGCCTAGCGCGATGCTTTTTTTATGTTCGGCGTCTAATCCACCGCCAGTATATACATCAAAGATGTAAAATGATTTTAATATCTTGGGATCAATGATCTCCCGTACCACGGTTTCTATTGCAGCCGCTGTCACGGTTTCATCCACTAAAAGAGATAAATCTCGGCGGATTTGTGGATATTTTGAAATAGATTGGTAGGTCGTTTGTGGTGACTGAGGTAGTGCGGATACCATTATTTCAAATACAATGGTTTCGGCGTCTAAGTCTAAGTCATCCAGTAACCGAGGATGCAGGGCACCAAGCCATCCTATCGCTTGTGTACCGCACATGATTTTGGCGGTTTTTCCAGGGTGAAGCGCGTCGTGTTCGCCGGTAATAAAATGGACGTTAGGGAGTTTTAGTTCTGTAAAAAGTGCTTCAAGATCACCTTTCATATCAAAAAAATCGTATGGCGTGGCAGTTTCCGGCCAATTGTATTGGCCATGCGTACCAACCATTAAACCGGCACAGGCTAATTTTTCTTCAAAAATTTCGCCATTTAAGATAAATACCTTGCCTGTTTCACATAATTTCAAAGCCGAATGTTGGCGATGAAGGTTGTGGACCATGGCAGCTAATAATCCTGGCCATAAGCCTACTCGCATCATGGAGAGCTCTGTAGAAATAGGATTGAGTAAGGTTTTACCGATAAGATTCGGATACACGGCTTGTTGAAGTTGCGGATCAACAAAACTGTAAGAAATAGTTTCTTGGTAACCGCGATGCATCAGGAATTGCATGATGGTTGTGGTGGTGTGATCAAGTGGATCAATCGTTCGTGCCTGCGCGGTTGAGGTAATTGTATGCGTAGGAATTTTATCGTAACCATTGATGCGAATGACTTCTTCCACCAAATCAACTTCTGCATGGAGATCAAAGCGATAAGTAGGGACGGTTATTTCCCAGATCGCACCATGCGCAAGGACGGACATGCCTAAATGCTCTAAAATGCGTTGGATGGTTGCTTGATCAATATCCATACCAGATAAGCGTGCTACTGAATTCGGGTTGAATGAGATGGTCAATGGTTGGCAAGAAAAGTCCGCGGCACTGCGGTGCACGATGGGGCCAATCTGTCCCCCCACAATACTCTGTAATAACGCGGTTGCAGTTTCGATGGCTTGCATACTTAAATTGGGATCCACGCCACGCTCAAAACGATGTGATGCGTCTGTTGCTAAACCAAATCGTCGTGCTTCACCTGTTATGGCTTGCGGTTCAAAAAAGGCCGCTTCTAACCAAATATCCACCGTATCGGTTTGCACACCACTATCTGCGCCGCCCATAATGCCCGCTAGGGCTAAGGCTTTTTGATCGTCAGCGATGACCAAAGTGCGTTCATCTAATATGAGTTCTTGGTCATTCAATAGCAGGAGCGGCTCGTTCGGTTTTGCTTTGCGGACGTGCACGGCACCAGAAATACGGCGTAAATCGAAGGCATGCATGGGATGCCCTAATTCGATCATGACATAATTTAGGATGTCAACGACTGGATGAATAGCGCGGATGTCGGAACGTCGCAAGCGCTCAATGATATAAAGCGGCGTATTTGCGTTTGAATTAATATTTGTCATGACCCGTCCGACATAATGCGGACAAGCTTTCGGTTCATCCAAATGAACCGTGCAAGATGCATCAGTATTTGGATTTAATTTAGGTATTGTTACGGGCGGCAGAGGTAAATTATTTAATGCGGCGAGATCGCGTGCAACGCCTAAAATACTTAAACAGTCTGCACGATTGGGCGTGAGATCGAGATCAAAAATATGGTCATCTAGGGTCAAATAGGCACGTAAATCTTGGCCTAACGGGGCATCATGCGCAAGCTCTAAAATACCATCTAGCGTGCTCACAAAGCCTAATTCATCAGCGGAGCACAACATGCCTTGTGATAACTCTCCGCGCAATTTTGTTTCTTTGATAACCATCCCATCGGGTAAATGAGCCCCAATTTTAGCCAAAGCTACCATTAAGCCTGGACGCACATTAGATGCGCCACACACGACAGATAAATGTTCGCCTTCTCCAGCATCTACGTCACAGATTGTGAGACGGTCAGCTTGAGGATGAGGTTTGGTTTGGACTACTTTGGCTACAACGACGTGATTAAACATACCTGCAGCAGGTGTGATCGAATCTACTTCCAAGCCAGCCATTGTTAATTGACTTGCCAGGTCTTCTGTTGATAGAGGGGGATTTATCCACTCTCGGAGCCATGCTTCACTGATTTTCATGTTCGTACTCTGTTTCTTTTAAACCATTATATTGAATGTAGGTTGGGCCTTGAGGCCCAACAAGTGCGCGAAGCGCTACATTATCAAAGTTTTTTGGTGCTACGCACAGTAGTTGGGCCCCAAGGCGCAACCTACTTTTATAATCTAAAATTGCTTTAAAAAAGTCACATCATTTTCAAACATCAAACGCAGATCATCGATGGCATAGTAAAGCATCGCAATCCTATCTATTCCCATGCCAAATGCCCAACCTTGGTAAGTATCGGTAGGGATATTAACGGCTTGCAATACATTGGGATGCACCATTCCACAGCCACCTACTTCAATCCATCCAGTAAATTTGCAGGTTCTGCAGCCTTTACCAGCGCATTGTGCGCATTCTATATCCATTTCGGCCGAAGGTTCGGTAAATGGGAAATACGATGGTCGAAATCGAATACGTAATTCACGGTCAAATAATTCAGAAAAAAATTGTTGTAACACGCCTTTTAAACTGGCTAAGCTCGCATCTTTGTCCACCAATAAACCTTCTACTTGATGAAACATCGGTGTATGAGTCAGATCGGAGTCACAGCGATAAACCCGTCCAGGTGCGATCAAGCGCAAAGGCGGTTTGCGTTGTTCCATAGTGCGAATTTGTACCGGCGATGTATGCGTACGTAACAACGTACCATCCCCAAAATAAAAAGTATCATGCATGGCACGTGCGGGATGGTGTGCTGGGATGTTGAGCGCTGTAAAATTATAGTAATCTGTTTCTATTTCTGGCCCATCTACAATATCAAAGCCCAAACGACTAAAATAATCGTTGATGCGTTGTTTGATTTGCGAAACGGGATGGCGTGAGCCTAATTCGTGTGAACGTCCACTTAAGGTGACGTCAATTTTTTCAGCCTGCAATTTTGCTTGTAATGCTTGCTCTTTTAGTAGCGTCAGCTTTGCTTCAATTTGGTCATTGATATCGCGTTTCACTTGATTCACAATTTGACCAATCAAAGGCTTTTCTTCTACAGACAAATGCACGACTTGTTTCAATAGTTCGGTCAGACGACCTTTTTTTCCAAGAAAATCAACACGAATAGCCTGAAGGGCAGTCAAATCATTGACTGCCTCCACGGCTGCGAAAGCACTTGCTTGTAATTGCTCTATTTCTTGTTTCACAACATTAAGCCAATGCTGCTTTCGCTTGTTCGGCAACGGCTGCAAAGGCTAGTTTATCGTGAACTGCCATGTCAGCAAGGACTTTTCGATCCAATTCGATGCCTGCTTTTTTCATACCATTGATCAATTGGCTATATGTGATATCACATACGCGCGCTTCGGCATTGATTCGCACAATCCAAAGAGCACGGAATTGACGTTTTTTCTGACGTCGATCGCGATAGGCATATTGTCCCGATTTGATAACGGCCTGTTTCGCCATACGGTACGTACGCGAACGGGCACCATAATACCCTTTCGCCTGCTTTAATACTTTTTTATGACGGGCTTTCGCCGTCACACCACGTTTAACTCTAGGCATAATTCACTCTCCTTAACTACCTTGCAACATACGCTTAGCTAAGCGTGCATCACAAAGTTTTAATCGACCAGAAGACACTCGCAAGTGCCGCTTTTGTTTAGTAGATTTTTTCGTCAGGATGTGATTTCGATAAGCGCCTCGACGTTTGATCGCACCACTTGCTGTTTTACGGAAGCGCTTACAAGCACCTCTGTGAGATTTTAATTTAGGCATAACACATGTAACTCCGCATTAAGATTGTTTTTTCTTCGGTGCTAATACCATCAATAATTGGCGTCCTTCTCGTTTCGGATGCTGCTCAACCACTGCAAATTCTGCAGTATCTTGCTGCAAACGCTCAAGAATTTTCATACCAAGCTCTTGATGTGCCACTTCACGTCCGCGAAATCGCAGCGTGACTTTGACTTTATCACCATGCTTTAGGAATCGTAGCAGGTTGCGTAGCTTGACCTGATAATCCCCATCTTCCGTCGTAGGACGGAATTTTAATTCTTTGATTTGAATTTGCTTTTGCTTTTTACGTGCTTCAGCTTGCTTCTTACTCACTTCAAAGAGATATTTTCCATAATCCATAATGCGACACACTGGCGGCTTGGCGCTTGGCGAAATTTCAACCAAATCACAACCACTTTCTCCTGCTGCATGCAGTGCCTCGCGGGTAGAAACTATTCCGGCTTGGTTGCCATCAACATCAATTAAACGTACCTCCGGCACATTAATTTGTTCATTAATCCGTGCGCGATCACTATCACGCTTAGTTGATGCACTAATAGCTCAATCCTCCATTTATACTCGGTCCTGTTGTTCTGGTTTGTTGACCATTTCGGCTCATATTAGCGAATTGTCAGCAGGACTTCGTTTTTTCGATAAAATTTCCTGGCGCATGTTATCACAAACTGATTCGATAGTCACCATGCCCAGATCCGTACCTGATCGCGAACGCCAGGTGACTTGTTTCGCTTCCATTTCTTTATCGCCAATGATTAACATGTATGGCACATTTAAAAGTGTGTGTTCGCGAATTTTAAACCCAACTTTTTCATTTCTCAAGTCTATTGCAGCACGAATACCAGCATTTTGTAAGACCTGATGTACGTTTTCGGCATAAGCATTATGTTTTTCACTGATGGTGAGCACGATAATTTGAGTGGGTGCTAACCATAATGGAAAATGCCCAGCAAAATGTTCGATCAAAATACCAATAAAACGCTCAAAACTGCCTAGGATTGCGCGATGAATCATAACAGGATGCTGTTTACTACTATCTTCGTTGACGTAGACTGCGCCCAAACGTTCAGGTGTAGAAAAATCGACTTGGATTGTGCCGCATTGCCAAATCCGACCTAAACAGTCTGCTAAAGAGCACTCAATTTTAGGACCGTAAAAAGCACCTTCACCCGGTGCATCGATCCAGTTAATGTTTTTGGCTTCCATCGCATTTTGTAAGGCTAATTCAGCACTATCCCAGATCTCATCAGATCCAACGCGTAATTCTGGACGTAGCGCTAGGCGATAGGTGATCTGGTCAAAACCAAAGTCCGCATAAATGGTTTGCACCAATTCTAAAATTTTCCGTACTTCAGTTTGAATTTGTTCTTTGGTACAGAAAATATGCGCGTCGTCTTGCGTGAAACCACGTACACGCATCAGGCCATGTAGTGCGCCGGATGGTTCGCTGCGGTGGCAGGAGCCAAATTCTGCCAGGCGTAATGGTAAATCACGGTAGCTTTTCATACCTTGATTGAAAATTTGCACATGACAAGGGCAATTCATCGGTTTGACCGCATATTGGCGGTTTTCAGTTTCGGTTAGAAACATTTGTTCGCGGAAGTTTTCCCAATGCCCTGATTTTTCCCAAAGAATTTTATCGACTAATTGCGGTGTTCTGACCTCTTGGTAGCCGGCAACCGCCAATTTTGCGCGGATATATTGTTCGATTTCTTGGTAAATCATCCAGCCATTGGGATGCCAAAAAACCATGCCTGGAGCGAGATCTTGGAAATGAAATAGTCCCAAAGTTTTGCCTAATCTGCGGTGGTCGCGTTTTTTCTGCTTCTTCTAGCCGTTGCAGATAAGTTGCGAGTGCGGCTTTGTCCTGCCAAGCCGTTCCGTAAATGCGTTGTAACATCTCATTATTGGCATCACCGCGCCAGTAGGCCCCGGCCAATTTGGTTAATTTAAAAGCTTTTAATTTGCCAGTCGAGGGGACGTGTGGGCCACGACATAAATCCTCAAAATCTCCTTGGCGATATAATGACAAGACGTTGTTTTCAGGCAAGTCCTGAATGATTTTTGCTTTATACGTTTCACCGATATTGAGAAAATAGGCAATGGCATCAGCACGTGGTAATTCACGGCGTGTAATTGGATAATCTGCTTGCGCTAATTGCGTCATTTTTGCTTCTATCTGCGCCAAGTCTTCGGGAGTAAAGGGCCGAGCGTAAGCGAAGTCATAATAGAATCCATCTTCAATCACAGGTCCAATGGTCACTTGAGCGTCGGGAAATAATAATTTGACAGCTTGTGCTAACAAATGTGCTGTAGAATGGCGGATGACCTCTAGGCTTTCTGCCTCGTCTTTCGACGTAATGATGGTTAAGTCACAATCATGGGACAAAATATGACTGAGATCAATCATGTGACCATCGGCTTTTGCTGCTAAGGCGGATTTTGCCAAACTAGGGCTGATTGCCTGTGCCACATCATAGGCGCTGACGGCATGATCAAAACTTTTTATTTGGCCATTAGGTAGTCTGATGTTGGGCATGATGGTCGTTTCTCGAAAGAACAATGATTGGTAGGCACGAGTGGGATCGAACCACCGACCACCACCATGTCAAGGTGGTGCTCTACCACTGAGCTACGTGCCTATGAACGAAAGCCACGAAGTATAGTATGGTTTTGATCATAACGTCAAGGGTAGAAAAAGCCGCCTAGCGCGAGATATAGATAGAAAGGCTGGAATCATTGGGTCAGATTCCAGCCCTATGGCGAGGTTTACAGCTATGCAACCACTGTTCCATCGTGATTTGAGACATGTTCCATCTTCATCAAATCATTCCTTGATTGGACTAACTTGAAAACCAGGGTTTCACCCGGCTTTCAAAAGTAGAGTTTAACGGCAGGATAAATAATGTCAATTAATTACTTCCAATGGAAACAATAAGTTTCGATATTGCCAAAAATAGGGCAATTGATTACACTGTGTATCACTCATATCAATGCGGTGTCTGTGAACCTTGATAATGCAGGCGGTATATCAAGGTCATCAATACGTGCTTTTTTAG
>CAISKC010000376.1 GCA_903885895.1 uncultured Legionella sp. | reverse complement strand
GTCCCCCCCTTTGGCCTTGCCCCTGAGCAGTGCATACATGCCCACCACCATATGGTCCACAAAGTACGGTTTCTTCCTCCTGCCTTCCTCCCCCTCTTCAATCTCCGACCCGAGATCAGAAGCGTCGTACTTGTCCTTGCTAATCGGTCCGAACTTGGAGTCGAGGGAGCCGAAGAGCAAGGCAGGGTCGGAGTCTTCAGAGAGACTTTCAGAACTGAAGGGGTTCATGCCGCTCAGAGTTATCTGGTAGCGCTGCATTATTAGCCTGATGGCAGCACCAAGGACTAGTTTTTATATCCCTTCCCCACCTCCAATCCGGAACAAACGATAACATTAGCCAAGTTTCTTTGCCTAATGCGCCACTTAGATGAGGAATGCTTGTGCAGGTGCTTATCACCAAATCACAGCAATCAATTAGAGCTGCGGTATCACTAAAATCATGTAAATGATCACCATAAAATTTTATTTCTGAATGGGCTTTTAAAACTCTTTCATCTTCTTTTTTGATCTCTTTTTGAAGGCAGATATATTCATACTCCCCTACAGGCAAGGCCTCGAGGAATTTTACTAAAGACAAACTCCTTTTCTTGTCCATTTTGAAGCTAGAAAAACTACTCCAAGCTATGCCAACACGTTTTTTCTGCTTTGGTCGCAGCCTTTTTTCCCAGGCATGTACCTTTGCTTCATCGCTTATGAGAAATTTAGATGGATATGGAATTACATCATATTCATTCTTAAATATATTAGGCAAGCTTGGCAAAGGATATTGCAGGTCATAATTCTTTTTATACTTCTCTTGAACATCAATCACCTTTGCTATTCCATCTATATTTTTCATTAACTCTATTAGGGGTTTTTGAACTGCAATGGTAATTTGCTTATTAAACTCTGCTAATTTTTTCGCATATCTTGAAAATTGAATCGTGTCGCCATACCCCTGTTCACTGTATAACAAAATAGATTGGTCTTTTATATCATCTAGCTTATCGAAATCAAGATGACTAATTTTGTAACCGTTGCTACCAGATAAGGCTTTTACTTTTAGCCTCCATTCATACTCTTTCCAACCATCGCTGAAATTTCCAACTGTGAGGTTAATCATCGACTTATTCCACCAGGCCTCGGGGTAGTCAGGCCTATATTGAATTGCCTTTTTATAAGACTCTAAGGCCTCTTCATACCGACCTAATTCATGGAGGGTGATGCCCTGATTTGACCAGGCCTCGGGGTAGTCAGGCCTATATTGAATTGCCTTTTTATAGGACTCTAAGGCCTCTTCATACCGACCTAATTCATGGAGGGTGATGCCCTGATTTGACCAGGCCTCGGGCATATTGTATTTAATTTTCAATGCATGCTGAAACGATTCCAGTGCTGGCAATAGTTTATTACTCTGCCGCTGAGCCTCACCCTGATTTAGCCAAATCTCATAATTGAACGGGTCATTTTGTAAAATTTTTTCATAATAAGACAATGCCTCATCATACAAATTTAGCCGCTCAAAACAAATAGCAATTCCAAGGAGGGCATCTTTAAAACCAGCGTTAAAAGTAAGGCAATTTTTATAGAGGCCTATTGCATCTTCATATTTCTTTTCAAGCTCTTTTAGTCTAGCTAAGTTATAGATGCATTCGTAGTTATTGGGCTCAATTTTGAGGACCTTTAAAAAAATAGCATGGGCTTTTTGATGCTCGTTCGACATACTCAAGACCGCGCCTAAAGCCATTAATGCCACTACGTTTTTAGAGTTTTTTTCAATGATTTTCTCTAGATAGTGAACTGCCTCATTATTACTGCCTTCACTAAATAGTATGCCGGCCATTTCATATAAAAGACCTATATTATTCGGGTACTGCGTTAGCCCTTTACTTAATACCTTTTTTGCAGCGCCAATATTTCCTTGTTGTATTAAAATTTTTACTTGATCGATCCATTGGGCAGCATTTAAGATTTGCATAACTTCTGTACTTTTATGTGATCGGGAGGTAATTGTTTGCTAAATCTTGAGTAAATCTCTAAAAATGCATTTTCTAGATTTCTAACAAACTTGTCAGTATCAAATAGAGGCGCCTCAAATATTTTATCTACCAATCTCTCTTTTAGAGCTGAAATTTTTTGAGGTGATCGTCCAATTTCGATAGCCATCTGTTCATAATCGGCCAGGCTGCTAGCTATTAACTCCGGCATTTCAATTGCCATTAATAAACTACTTGCTACCCTGCTAGCGAATGTATTCCCGCCCAGTGTTATCAAAGGTACTCCAACCCATAACGCGTCACTCGCAGTCGTATGAGCATTGTAAGGCAGAGTATCCAAAAAAAGATCTGCAAATTTTTGTCTTTCTATATGGGCATCAAAATCAACTCTTTTTGCAAAAATAATTCTTTGTCCATCAACACCATTTTTTTCCGCTTGATTTCTTAAGTTTGCAACCACTAATTCATTATCTTTCAAAAGCCACAGAACACTTTTAGGCACTTCTTTCAGGATTCGCATCCAAGCCTTAAAAGTGAATTCGCTTATTTTATAGTTATTATTAAAACAACAATATACGGTTTCATTTTCTGGCAGATTCCAAAATTTTCTATTGTCTATAGGTGAGTAAATTTTTCTATCTTGATCATTAACTTGATAGCTATCGGGCATGTAAATAATTTTTTCAGAATAAAATCTTTCTTCGCCAGGTTTAATTAGTATTTCATCTGCAATCAAGTAATCATAGTACTTAGCTCCCATTGTTCCAGGGTAACCTAGGTAATTTATTTGAATCGGCGCTATACGTTTTGCAAAAATCGCCGTTCTTCCCCCTTTTGTGTAACCCGATAGATCTATAGCAATATCTAACTTCAAATTTTTACAGAGCTCCAGTACTAATTCATCTGTATAAGAACTCACATCAATAAACTGGTCGAGCCCTGAAGCTATTTTTTGCTGATATCTATCTCCAGTCAATTTAGCGGTAGATAAGCCAATGATGTGAAATTTTGCTCTGTCATGTCTCTCAAATAATCCCGCTGTCAATATCCCAACTGCATGCTTACTAAAATCCCCGGATATATACGCTATTACTATTTTTTCTAAATGATGGGGTGCTTCTAAATCTTGTTCTTTCTTTCTGGTTTCAAAAAAATTGGCTTTTGCCCAATTCTTCGCTACTGCATGTTGCATTTCTAAAGAATCGATAATACCCAACATAGTAAAGGGGGCTACTGGGTTATTGCCATTCTGGATTTCAATATTTATTTGCTCTTTCCACACTAAGATGTCGGTCCAGTCGCATGAATGCTGTTTGCAGTGGATCATATTGCCAATTAAGCACTCCAACCCTGAATCTAACTGATAAGCAATTTGGTAGACTTTTAAGGCCTCTACATAATTCTTTTCATCTTGCAGTGTCAGTCCTGCATGGTAAAAGGCTAGGCTATTCTCTGGGTTCAACGCTATGCATTGATTAAAATTTTCTAGGGCTCTAACACCATTGCCTAGCTCACGATATGCTACCCCTCTATTTAAATAGGCTTCATAATAATTTGAATCTATCTGTATAGCCTTGCTAAAACTCTCAACAGCCTCTACAAGATTGTTTTGCTCTTTAAATATAAATCCTCTGTTTAGCCATGCTTCTGCATTATTTATGTCTTGGTCCAAAATTTTCTTCACCAAATTCGCTGCAGACTCTAACTGACCTAATTTAATTTGGGTTGAACACAAATTAATTAATACTGAGACACGTCCTGGTGAATAAATGAGGGCCTCTTCAAAATTTGCTTGCGCAAGCTCATACTCTTTATCCAAGAAATTTTTTAGCCCTTGTATAAATAGCTCTTTTGCCTTCTCCATCTCTTTCATCGGCGTATGTTGATTCACGTTGATCTCTTATCTGCTTACTATAATAAGGCCGTAAAAAAACCCACTGTGTTGCCACAGTGGGTTTATTACTACTTTACTCTAAATACTATACTATTAACTAGCCAATATTTAGAATGTGTGACGCATACCTAATGCATATTGGTTTGCGCTTGAACCAGATCCAGAAATACCAGTTACAGAATTGGTTGTTTGTGTAGAACCAAAAATACCATACAAGTTTGTACGCTTGCTTAGGTAGTAGTTAGCACCTAACTGGTAGGCATTAAACTTGCTCGAACCACCATTGGCAATTGTTGAGCTGTAAGCAGTAGCTAAGCCATTACCCTGAACTTTACCCATACCAGTAGATGCCCAAGCTTCAATAGTTGGGGTAATGTAGCTACGTACACCAATCTGCTCGGCTGAGCGTTGGAAGGTATTTCCAGCTACACCAGTATTCTGATAGATATTGCGGCTAATGTACTGAGCATAGGCCTTCAAAATACCAAAGTCATAGGTAGCGCCAACAAACTGTTGCTTATCAGTTAGATTGGTTGCTGATGTTGCCATTGAAGTTAGTGTCTGACCTGCAAGCGCTCCTGCACCGTTAATGTCGCTAATTGCTGTTGAAGTGGTAGCTGTGGTTGAATCAATCTTTGTGCGGAAATTTTGATAGCTTGCTGTCACAAATAACTTGTTCCATGTGTAGTCAGCGCCAACACCCCAACCGCTCCAGTTTGCATTTGCGCCAGCAGCTGTTGTGCCTGCTGCAGTCGTAGCTGTAGAGTTAGTATTAGCCATTGTCATAAATGCATTGCCTTTGAAGCCTGC
>CAISKC010000375.1 GCA_903885895.1 uncultured Legionella sp. | reverse complement strand
TTACAACGGTCGATCTGTATCCCGCGGACAAGCCGCGGGACGTAGGCATCTGAATTATCAACAGACCCTAAAAATACGGATCTATCATACGATCAGATCCAGATAGAAACAGATAGACCTCATAAAATGCAAATTTCCGTTGCAGTTTGGCATTACATCCCGTCGTCACTACCACCTAAACTCATAACTAGACTTCGATTAATACCCACTGTTTCTCTATTTAAAGCCCTATCGCCAGATCTATGGTCAAACACACTATTGCGTACATGTGCAGACGAACTAATAGGTAACGGCGGCCGCACAATATTAGAAGGCGGATGCATTATAAACTCTTGACCTTCACCATTATCTGAATCTGAATCGAAACCTTGCTGTCTATATGCGGATAACACCCTACCCTGCTTCCAATTAACCGGCAAGGGACGCAAGCCGCCTTGATTTCCCTTATGTTCTTGATATGCAACATAAAGCTGGTGTCCCACAAATGCCAAACCAATAGCAAAACCCAGGCCAGAAATCGCTAACATGGGCGCCATAGATAAGTTCCATCCTAACGCTGCATTGACAATCCAGGTACCCAATACAGGCGCTAATCCCAATTGCACGAGCAGTCCAGTCATCACTGCATATGGTTGCATTACGTTAAAGTATTGCAGCCCTGCTCGTATTGCCATGGCTGGGAAATAAGTGATCAAACCACCTACAACCGTTGCGCTTAGAAAAGCGAAATAAGAAGCAAGGGTAGCGGCCATAGCAAGCTTAAAAAGATAACCACTTGTCGCAATGGCGACATATCCAAAATTACTCAGCAATAAATTACCGGCCTCAAAAATGACAAAGAGTTTCTGTTCCCGTTCAATCATGTGAGCACGCTCAATTTCTGATCTATTTCCAGCCATGACTAGTTCTCCAATTAATGCTATGCAAAATTTTGGCAATTATACACACAATGAGCTTATTATAAAAGCCAAATAAATTTTATGATAAAAAATAGCAGGGCAAACGCAGCATGTGACCAAAATCGGTCTTAATGCCGTCTTCGTTAACGCTCACAAAGACGGTTTTTTTAACAAATATATGTTCAACATTTAGATGCGTTTGCCTTATAAAAAATAGAGTATGTTGACAATAATCTCCCATTCGGATTTACTGAGATGAAACCTAACACGGATGTGTGGGGATATCACCTATGATTAGCAAACACAAAAGAATTGTCTTAGCTGGTGCGATTGGTAATACATTAGAATGGTACGACTTCACCATCTATGCATTTTTTGTCCCGATTATTGCTACGCAATTTTTTCCAAATAAAGATCCCTTTCTTTCCATTTTGGCGACTTTTGGTGTCTTTGCCATCGGTTTTTTAGTGCGACCATTGGGCGCTATTCTCTTTGGATATATTGGAGATCATACTGGACGAAAAAAAGCGCTGATTCTTTCGATGATCATGATGTCATTTCCAACATTTTTAATTGGGCTATTACCAAGCTATCACTCGATTGGCATCTTAGCACCAGTTCTGCTAACGGGATTACGTATCATTCAAGGTTTAGCTGTCAGTGGAGAGCTCACAACCGCGACCGTATTTTTAATCGAGCATGCTGATGTCCATAAACGCGGTATGGCAGGTAGCCTTGCTATGGCTGGCGCATTATTTGGTATGGTATTAAGTGCGATCATTGCTACTTCAATGAGTGAATTGGTTAGCAGTGAACAATTATCTGCCTGGGGATGGCGAATCCCGTTTTTACTGGGAGGATTGATTGGCGTGCTAGGGCTCATCATCAGAATCCGCACAGTTGACCCCAGTATCTATACCCATCAAAAAAAAGCGGCGCAATCTGTTTCCATAAAACGTCATATTGCCGGTTTGAATTATCACAGCTTGATTATCGGTATTTTTTTAACCTCAGTCATGGCCGTTTCTAACTACTTTCTCATTGCTTACTTCAATACATTCTTAGTCAAAACACAAGGGCTGCCATTAAACCCGGTAATGGTGGTGAATACCATTGCCATCACCTTACAGGTTATGACCACCTTATTCATGGGACATTTATCGGATCATTTAGGTAGAAAACTCATATTAGGTACTGGTATTTTAAGTCTGATAGCATTGGCTTGTCCCGTATTTTGGCTCTTAACTCAACATGATATTTATTTGGCGCTATTAGGAGAATGCTTGTTTGCCATTGCTGCGGGTACTCTGAGCGGCGTTATTCCAACGATGCTGACTGAAATGTTTGATACACATCATCGCAACATGGGGATCTCGATTAGTTACAATATTTCATTAGCCCTGTTTGGTGGTACCGCACCGCTGGTTGCCATCGCGTTGGTCAATAGCACCCATAACGTCTTTTCACCCGCTTGGTATGTCATGATTTGTGCGGGTATGGCATTTTTAGCGTTGTTAATCTTACAGTTTCGTAAAAAGATCTGAGATTGTACCAGAGTCAGGAGACTCTCACGAAAATGTATAAAAAATTCATAGTGTTTGATCACAAACCCAACTCCGTTCAGGCTGAGGAGTAGCGCAGCTACGTCTCGAAGCCTAAAGCACAATCCCAGGCTTCGAGACAGCGCTGACGCGCTTCCTCAGCCCGAACGGC
>CAISKC010000374.1 GCA_903885895.1 uncultured Legionella sp. | reverse complement strand
TTCGAGACGGCGCGTTGACCTGACAACCACACCTTAGTATTCGTGACGCGCCTCCTCAGCACGAACGGACCGGAGGAGATTTAAACATTTTTTCTAAATCGGTCAACCAACATTAGAGTTTTATCACCATACATTTTGGTTAAAATTTGGATAGATACCTCAGAACACCGTTCGCCCCTACGTTTATCTTAATAAATACATTAGAAAAAGAAAGCCAAGTCCTCAGACATTGAACCGAAAATGCAGCACGTCACCATCTTGGACAACATATTCTTTGCCTTCTACGCGCAATTTACCTGCTTCTTTAGCGCCCTGCTCTCCTTTACCGGCCACGAAATCAACATAAGCAATGACTTCGGCACGAATAAAGCCTTTTTCAAAATCAGTATGGATGACACTGGCAGCTTGTGGGGCTGTTGCACCACTTGGAATAGTCCAAGCACGTACTTCTTTGACGCCCGCTGTAAAATACGTTTGCAAGCCTAACAATTCATAACCGGCACGAATCACACGATGCAAACCTGGCTCTGACAAACCTAAATCAGCCATAAATTCGGCACGATCTTCTGGATCAAGCTCCACCAACTCTGCTTCCGTTGCAGCACATAAAGGCACGACTTTAGCATGTTCCTGTGCAGCTAAGGCGATCACTTTGTCTAACAAAGGATTATTGGTGTACCCATTATCCGCCACATTGGCAATGTACAACACCGGTTTTGCTGTCAATAAAAATAAACGTTTTACAATCAAGCGTTCGTCCACATTCAGTTCCAGCGTACGCGCAGGGAGCCCTTGGTCCAATTGGTGTTTAACTTTTTGTAAAACTTGCAATTCAGCCTGCGCTTCTTTATTGCCGGTTTTTCCTAATTTATTAGCCTTTTGGATTGCTCTATCAACCGTGTCCATATCGGCCAAAGCCAATTCGGTATTGATGATCTCAATATCATGAATGGGATCAACTTTACCCTCAACATGCACCACATCGACATGTTCAAAACACCGCACCACATGCGCTATCGCATCCGTTTCACGAATATTCGCCAAAAATTTATTGCCCAATCCTTCCCCACTGGCAGCCCCTTTCACCAAGCCGGCAATATCCACAAATTGCATCACTGCTGGAACGGTCCGCTGCGGATGCACAATCGTTTCCAAGACCAGCAACCGAGGATCAGGTACTGATACGATACCAACATTTGGCTCAATCGTACAAAAAGGATAATTAGCGGCTTCAATCCCAGCCTGAGTTAACGCATTAAATAGGGTTGATTTTCCCACATTAGGCAAACCAACAATCCCACATTGAAATCCCATCTTATCCCCCAGTATATATATACTGCGCTATAACCGCGCGCAGTGTAAATGGTTCATCGCCAGCGTAAAATTACCAGCTAATATCAATGGCATTTCTGCCAACGCACGCTCTATTGCCTCAACAATTTTTTCTTTGTCTACGACAGAAGGCTTGGACAACACATAATCAGTCACCAAATCTCTATGCCCAGGATGGCCAATACCAATCCGCAAGCGATGAAAATCTGGCGTTTGTAGCTGTTGAATCAGATCTCGTAAGCCATTATGACCACCGTGCCCACCCCCTGTCTTCAAACGTATATCGCCAGGAGACAAATCTAATTCATCATGCACTATCAAAATTTCTTGAGGTAAAATACCATAAAATTGGGACATAGCACGCACAGACGTACCATTGAGGTTCATAAAAGACAAAGGCAAAAAAAGCAGGCTATGCGTTTGAAAATCATCACAACGCACCCATTCTCCACCCAGTTTTTTATCGGCTTTAAATTGCAAACGCTGAGCCTGCGCCAAAGCTTCTACCAACCAAGCCCCAGCATTGTGCCGTGTGGCAGCATAAGCCGCGCCTGGATTACGTAAACCAACAATGAGTTTAATGGTCATGATGTAGGTACTCGTTCACTAGGTTGGGCTATTCTATAAATTCGATTTGCTGTTTTTCAATTTACCACGATTCGTGCGGGCTTTGTTATTAAAAACTGCCGAATCAAGTACAAGACAGTTTTCATGTAACTTTAAATTTGGGTTGGGCCTTAGGGCCCAACAATCGCGCGCAGCGCACCATAACGATCATTAAGATGGTACTACGTGCAGCTGTTGGGCCCAAAGGCCCAACCTACCTCTCTATTCAGCGTCTTTATCTTCTTCAGATTCCTCAGCAGAAACATCTTCTCCAGATTCTTCTTCAGTTTCTTCACCTTCTGCTTCTGCAGCAGCTGCTTCCGCCGCTTCGTCTGCTTCAGCAGCGCGACTAATATGCACACTCGCTATCGGCTGATCATTATCATCACTGAGCTCTACTGCTAATTTTACATGAGCTGGCAATTTCAAATCAGACAAATGCAGCATTTGATCTAAGGCCAAATCACTCAAATCAACTTCAATGAACTCAGGCAAATAGCGTGCTTCGCAACGTACTTCGACTTGTGACATCGCATGATTAACGACCCCACCATCTTTATGCCCTGGGCAGTCTTCGCCATTGATAAAATGCAAAGGTATCATTCTGACCAAAACGTCTTTAGCAGATACGCGCTGAAAATCCATATGTAAAATAACTGGCTTGTAAGGATGACGTTGTAAATCTTTTAAAATAACTTGTTGCTCTTTACCATCAATAAGCAAATGAAATACTGTGGTATAAATTGCTTCATTTTCCAAAGCTTTGTGCACTTTGTGTTGTGGCAAAGACAATAACTGAGGTTCCTTATCACTACCATAAACAATAGCAGGTACCATTTTTTCAAGACGACGTAGGCGGCGGCTCGCACCTTTCCCCAAAACTTCTCTTGTTTGCGCTTCTAGCGTAACTGATGACATAATACACTCCACTTAAATCATAACTAATAACCTGTGCCATCTTGCGACCAGACTGACACGTAAGCCGGCCAGTATACAATAAATCAAATACAACTTGAAGTCGGAATTGAAATTTAATAGAATATACCACTTTGCTTTAGCTAGATTGGGAGAAAGATATTATGTACGCGGTACTCAAAACCGGTGGGAAACAATATCGCGTCAAAGAAGGTGATGTTTTAAAAGTAGAACAACTTCCTTTTGACATTGGTCATATCATTGCTTTTCAAGAAGTCTTAATGATTACCAAAAATGATAACACAACAATTGGCACACCCTACGTTGCAAACGCTTCAGTTCAGGCTGAAGTTATTGCGCAAGGTCGCCATAAAAAAATTAAAATCATCAAATTTCGTCGACGTAAGCACCATATGAAACAAATGGGGCATCGACAAAATTACACAGAAATTAAAATCACTGCGATTGGTGGTTAAGTAAGAGGATAAGAAAACATGGCAACGAAAAAAGCCGGGGGTAGTACCCGCAATGGTCGTGACTCGAACCCTAAATATCTTGGAGTCAAACGTTCCAATGGACAGCTGGTACAAGCTGGTGAAATCCTTGTGCGCCAACGCGGCACGCGTTTTCATGCTGGTAACGGCGTTGGATTAGGTAGAGACCATACGCTATTTGCTTTGGTAACCGGTTTTGTGAAGTTCCACACCAAAGGCGCATTAAATCGCAAATTTGTTGGTGTCGATCCGGTTTCAGCTACGGAATGAAATTTGTTGATGAAGCCGTCATCAAAATCGAAGCCGGCAATGGCGGCAATGGCTGCTTAAGCTTTCGACGTGAGAAATTTATCCCGCGCGGTGGCCCAGATGGCGGTGACGGTGGTGATGGTGGCTCCATTTATCTAGTTGGCAATCCTGAATTAAATACGTTGATTGATTATCGCTTTCAACGTCATTTCAAAGCTGACAACGGTAAATCTGGTATGGGCGCTAATTGTACCGGAAAAAAAGGCGATGATTTATTCATTGAGGTTCCGATTGGCACCTTGGCCTATGATGTTGACACAGGAGAATGTTTGGTTGATATCCAAGAGCCCAATGTTCCCGTACTCATTGCACAAGGCGGCTTTCATGGTTTGGGAAACACCCGCTATAAAAGCAGTATCAATCGTGCACCGCGTCAAACAACGCAAGGCTCATTAGGTGAATCTCGCCAAATACGTCTGGAATTACGCGTTTTAGCCGATGTCGGTTTACTCGGTTTCCCCAATGCAGGTAAATCCACTTTGATCCGAGCTGTCAGCTCAGCCAAACCCAAAGTTGCGGACTATCCGTTTACGACCCTCTATCCAAACTTAGGTGTTGTCAGCGTTGATTCGCATAAAAGCTTTGTCATGGCCGACATTCCAGGTTTAATAGAAGGCGCCTCTGAAGGCACTGGTTTGGGTCATCGTTTTCTGAAGCATCTCAGCAGAACCTGCGTGTTATTACATGTGATCGATGTCGCACCGCTTGACGAAAGCGACCCTATTGCATCTGCCAAGATCATCTGGCATGAATTAGAAGCATACAATCCAGAGTTATTAAACAAACCACGTTGGATTGTTCTCAATAAAGTTGACCTTATTCCAGAACCTGAACGCGAAGCAGTTATCCAGCGCATTATACAAGGCTTGGCTTGGACAGATAGGGTTTTTCCCATTTCTGCTATCAATGGCAAGGGTACGAAAGCGTTGTGTTATGCGTTAATGGAATGTATTGATGAACTGAAACACGCGCCAGCTCCACAAGATGATATTGAAATAAATTAAATCACATGGTATAATATGTGGTCTTTTTTACAGGGGTATCAATCATGAAGCGTTGGATAATTGGCTTGTTCTGTCTTGGTTTATTTCAGTCTGCAAATGCATTTGAGTTAGAAGACAAAATGTATTTGTCAGAGCATTACATGAGTTATACCTCTAGTTTTGATGTCAGTACGGATGATAAAAAATTAGGGACCTTGTATCGGCGTGTGTTCAGTCTAAACACCGTATATGATTTTTATGATATCAAAAATCAGCAACTAGCCTCAGCATCCTCTCATTTTTTTTCCTTTGGTGCACATTTAGATGTGTATGATGAAAATAAAGTATTATTAGGTACCGTAGAAGAACAACTATTCAACTGGTTCCCAAGTTTTGATATTTTTTCTCCCGATGGCATGCGCTTAGCCAGTGCCAGAATGAATTTTTGGGGAACCACTTTTACATTATATGATGGACGTAGTGACCGAGTCTTAGCAGACATGTCACGTAGTTTCTTTAGAATTAAAAATAATTGGACCATCAATGTCAAAAACAAAGAACGAATCAAAGAAAAACAACTGGACCCAAGACTCTTATTAACCGTCCTAGCAGTCCAAGGCGATATAGAATATTTAGAACATTATCGACAAAAACTAGACCAAAATCGTAATTCGCCTCAAGCTAGACGTTTAACGTCAGACAATGCCCCACTGGATCAAGTGAAAAAATTAAGCAATAAATTCTCTGATTTTCTAAAAAAAGAAGCCGAGCTCAATAACATTGCTTTGCCAGACACAAAACAGCTGAATGCACTTGCCATACAATTGGATCAAGGTTTTCACCAACAAAATGCCAGTATCACCATGAATCAAGATGAAGAAACAGAACAATTCATAGATTACTGCATCAATGTGGCAGAAGCCAGTGATACAGCGCCTGAAACACAAAAAGCCATCATGCATTTGCTGAATAAGAAATTATCGGAACAAGAGATAGTGATTAAAGAGTGAAGCGGTGGATACCTCCCCGTCTGAGCGGGGAGGTAAGTTTTCGTGAATATTTTTTATTGTGGTTGTTCCATGTCATCAGGTGATGCTGATACTGGTGCTGGTGCAGTAGGGTCGACATTCATAGCAGCCGACGGATCTGCCATAGCAGGAGCTGAGTCATCAGCCGCCACCTGAACACCATCATTACTATTATCAGCTTGCGTCTGCGCTTCAGGAGCAGGTGTTGTTGCTGGAGCCACTGGCTTAATATTAGTAGTAGACGTATCACATGCACCCAAAGCCAACGTTACTACACCTGCCATAACCAACATGATTAAACGTTTCATACTCATCTCCGTTATTGTTTTTTGAATTAATTTAAAATTAACTTGCTCTAAGTTTAACAAAAAAAAATCTAACAAGCTATACTGATGAAATGATCTTAATTTGGCCCTGTGTGCCCGCTTGGATCTGCCGCAAACGACCAATAAATTTCAGCACCACTCCAAGAATAATAAGGCGCATACTTGGTGCGAAAACGTGTACCAGGTATAACGTAATGAGCCGCATCCATAGCACTGATGGCGCTAATGCTACCGGTTAAAGCACCTGAGACATAAGTACACGGACTGAGTTGCGTCTTAAAACTAACCATTCCTTGACCACATACATAGGTTAAAGTGATGTCGCCACTCCCTAACAAAAAATTTTTAACGTCCATAAACGTCCTCTCCTCGCCGCCTGCAGCAATATGTTCAATATGCCGACTGTAAAAATCCAGATTGTTTGCATCAACTTGAATCAGGTCACATGCGGTTTGCATATTATTTTTCACATGTAACCAAGAAGCCGAGCAATAATTAGAATACAAAGGACCATTTGCTGCACAGCAAGGTAGCGCCCAAATGAATAAAAGTACTTTGACCAATTGTTTCATCATGAACCTCATTATTCGAGAGTATGGTGATCGACTTTAGCCTTTTTATAAAATTGGCCCAAGTCCAGCAGTGCCATTTCGGAGCATTAAGACGGATATTATACACAATAAGGCGAACGGAGTTCTGAGGGATCTATCCAAAATTTGACCATGCTGTCTGGTAGCGAATTTTTAAAGTTAATTGACAGATTTAGAAAAAATATTTATGTTTCCTCCGATCCGTTCGTGCTGAGGAGGCGCGTTACGAATACTAAGGTGTGGTTGTCAGGTCAACGCGCCGTCTCGAAGCATATACACTGACGGCAATGGACGGAGTTTTTTATGT
>CAISKC010000373.1 GCA_903885895.1 uncultured Legionella sp. | reverse complement strand
TTTTTTGAAAATAATTTGAAAACACCTGGATGCAGTCTAAAAGTTGCATCCGATTTTTAGCATCGTCCATTTTAGTGCTTCGAATTAATGTCATTAATGGGCTCTTAGCAAATTTATTAGTAAATTCTTTGTTTTTTAATAACAAATAATTTAAATTAATTTTTATGTTCGTCATTAATAGATTCCTTTATGCTGAGGTTAACTCTAGTTCTTGGGCCTGAAATTGTTTGATTATGGTAGCAGTCTCTTTTTCTGAGGTAATCCAAGGAAATAAAGTACTAGGATCCCCAAAACCATTAGCAACCATATTAGCTAATGATGGATTTTTGCTTGCGGTTGCTAATAGTTGTATTACGTGAGATTCAGGTGGATTTAGCAAAAGATTTGAAAGGGCGGTACTCCATTGCGCATTTTCCCAATATTTTTCGAAGGTATTTAACATCCATTTTTCGTCAAAACTATTGTTTTCATTCTCAATGATATTGTGCATATAAACTTGAGCGCATTTACTAGCATTATTTGATCCTTGGCCAGCAATAGGGTCATTTAATACAACAGCGTCAGCCATTCCTAAGACAATTTTTCCTGATTTCAGCTTATGAATAGGTTCTCGTACTTCTGGAACGTAAGAACCTATTAAAGTAGCTTTATTGTCGACCAATGTTAATTGATTGCATCGTGCAGCCTCCCATGGGATATATTGGTGCAATAAAGCAATAGCTTTTTCTAATTGTTGCTCAGGAGATTGTATATTATTCCAGCAGTCAAAAGCCCCTCCTGGAACTCCTTCAAAAAGCATCATCTCACATGGACCATCTAGGCTTAGCCCTGGCATTGTAAAGTATTCACCCACCCCAGGAATAAGCGAGGGTCGTACACCTGGGTCGGAAGAAATTGGTTCCATGCCTTTAACATATAAACAAGACAGGACTCTTGGTGGAGTATGGTGAATAGATCTATTATTGTCACGATTAAATAACTGTGATAACCCGCCTTTGCCAGTTGCAACAATGGTAAGATCATGAGTATTTGCTAAACTTTCTAGTGTATCAATAGATGCACTCTCTATATGAATTTTCCCACCCCGTTTAGCTAATTCATCAAGCCAATGAGAAAACTTTATACGTTGATCAACGGATTGAAATGGTCTGTTGACTAGACCTTTCCACCGAATTCCGATTTCTGTCGTTTGTGGTACTGCTATGGTAAATGTTACTGATTTGTTTTGAGGGGCAACATTTTGCCAAAAATCGATGCCAATATCGCGCTCAAATTGTAAAGCCGTATCAAACATTCCTTGGCTAGACATAATATGTCCATTTCGAATACTATTTGCGTCGCGATCTGTGACCAAAGTTATTCTGTGGCCATTGGATATTAATCCAAGTGCTAATTGAAGCCCTGCTTGCCCAGCACCGACGATCGCTATATTGTGAGGCACAATATACTCCTTATAAATACTTTATTAACAAAACTGATAAAACCATCATGTCAAGAAAGCATGTTTTTGTATTAGTATGAATAGCCGTAACAAGCTAATAAAGGTCAAGTCCAAATTTTGCTGTAAATTCCCATTTATCCGGCCCATCGAGTTAGTTATTTAATTAGCCATTTTGGTTATTTCAATCACATTTGTTTTGGCTTGTTCGTT
>CAISKC010000372.1 GCA_903885895.1 uncultured Legionella sp. | reverse complement strand
TTTTGGTGCTTTGTATTGCCGATACAGATGCAAGCTTTGATTATCAATCCCAGTTAAGGAACAATCTATGTTGTTTAGAAAAGATCGGATCACTGTCATATATCGCATGATAGTGGCGGGTTTTATTTTCTGTTTTTGCCAGTGTTGTACCAATTGCTGCATGTGATCAATTTTTAGCGTTTTCCATGACGCAGGCACATTCCCAATAATAAACAAATCATCTGTAAATGAGTTTGTTACGACAACTGAGCAATTATTCACTGCAGAAGATCTGTTGCCTTACCCAGCCCAGCATCAGCTCACCCAAGAACTGCACAGCGCAGCCAATCAATTGAGTCAGCCCAATTGCGCCGGACTTTGGAGCGGTCAAGGAACTGGACTCAGCCGCTCACTATCTGTCGCGGCATTGATGGCGCAATTGGAGCAAGAAACTTTGGATACGTTGGCTTCTTTTTAGCAATTAGAAAAAAATCCAAAGAATGTGCGCTGATTGATTAGTATCGTCTGAGCGTTTGGCTCAGCAGAACACAAATATGCGCGGTATTGTTTTGCACGTAAATATCAAACTTATTACCATGTTATCAAGACTTGATCCCGCTCATATATGAAGACGCTACTCGAGTGGAAGCATTGCTGCTCATCACAAAGGCAAATCAAAATTATTTGAGATGAGCGTTTTTCCTTTGCCCTTGGCAGGTCGTTTCTTGGCTGGGCTCGCAGTTAAATGCTGAACAAAGTGCTCAATCGCTTGATTACAGGCATCCGGTTGCTCCAACATAATCCAATGCCCACAATGCGGCATGATTTGGATCTGCGCTTTGAGCATGGTCGACTTTATGAGATCTAACCACTCGCTACCCACTGCCGTCTTAGAAAAAGCAGATTGCAATGTTCCATTTTTATAAAATGAGGATTGCAGCACCAAAACAGGCACTGTCGTTAATTTTAAGCATTTTTCCAACGTGTAATAATCATACGTTTTTACAGCTAAATACAACGCCTCTCCCATTGCCGGATCGAGGTCCAAGGCATTTTGCAACATTGTTTCACGTAATGAGGGGAGACTCAGACCAAATTTACTGGAAAAAAATTGTGTCAGCCAAGTGGCATACCCCTTTTGACGTAAATCCACCAACCATTGTTTCATATCGGGATGAGATATGGTTTGATATCCACAATCTAGTAATACCAAGCCAGCAACCTCTTCCGCCATTAAATAATTTAGCTCTAAAGCGATGCGGACCGATGCGCTATGGGCAACAATCACCAATTGTTTGTTTAAATTTAATTCGGTTAAAAATTGCTTAAGATCTGCCGCTAAATTTACGACATCCCATTGCTGCTTAGGTTTGGCAGAAGACTCACCATGTCCAGGTAAATCCAACGTTAATATATGGTACTGCGATTTAAAATATTGTATTTGATGTGTCCAATTACTTTGATCACATAACATGCCATGAATAAAAACCAAACATAAAGAACTTGAAGCTTTTCCAGTGACACTATGATGAATAGGTTGCATGCAACACATCTCAGCAATAGACATATCTCATACTAGCATAAATAATGCTGCAAGCGATTAAAAACAAAAAATCCGTTCTTTGCAAAGATTCCGATATGATGATATAAATTTAAGTCTTAAGGAGATTTTTTAATGATGTCATTATGGGTAAAATTCAAAAAATTCTATCAATCCTCTGCAGAAAATAGACTGGGGTTTTATAATCTGCTTGCCTTTTTCATCGTTCCTACCATCGGCATGGCGATTTTATACCTTTTTGTACGTATTTTTTGGATAAAATAAATGTGTCGCGCAATCTGCTAATTCATGTTCTATCAGCAAACGTCCATCGAATAATGCCAGGCGTATTATCCCTCATCTTACCATCCGATAATTCAAAGCTGGTATCCATATTATACTCAGACATTACCATAGCATTTACGGTCGCGGCGCTTCGTCTACATTTATCTTTTTGTGATATAAACTTCACCATTTTTCCATCTCCACACTCATATTGCATATACACATGAATGGGATCACCATAAAAATCGGTGGATTGAGAATAATTTTCTGACAATACAAACCAAGAAATAACTCCACCAGGTGGAATAGCTCCAAGTATCACAGGTTGAGGTAAATTAACTCCAGAAATCACTAGAGCTTGGCTTAAACGACAGAAGGATTGAGTCCGATTGATGATCTGAATTTTGAGATTCGTACACTGATCTTGTACCATCCAAGCATAAGAGAGCGTAGACTGAAGCATCGCTATAAATAACAACCATTTTATTTTAAACATTAGCTATCCTAAAACTCATCCGTGGAAACTATGGTAATCCCACAATGATTCTATACCGACCCTCGGTTGATGCATTTTAATACAAAAACAATGCGGTTGAAACAAAAAATACACTTTTTATTTTATGTGGTTGTAACCATAAGGAAAATATAAGATGACCATTAGTTATGATGAATTTGCAAAAGTAGATTTGCGCTCAGGAACAATTATCAAAGTAGAACCCTTTCCACGAGCGAAGAACCCTGCTTATAAAGTTTGGGCGGATTTTGGCCAGGAAATTGGCGTTCTCCAAACTTCTGCACAAGTCACGGTTCATTACACCCCAGAATCATTATTGGGAAGATCTATTGTGGGATGTGTGAATCTAGGTGAAAAGAATATTGCCGGATTTGTCTCACAATTTCTATTAGTGGGATTTTCAGATGCCGAACAAGCCATTTGTTTGATTACGG
>CAISKC010000371.1 GCA_903885895.1 uncultured Legionella sp. | reverse complement strand
TGCATGAAAAAAGCAGGTGTGCCTGTACTCGAAAAGGTGGAAGCAATTTTATTGGCAATATGACCGGACTTTCCCATCCCTGTTACTACAATGCGTCCCGTACATGATAATAATAATCGACAAGCTGCTTCAAATTGTTCACCTATCCTATGGGTGAGTTCCATGACAGCACGGCCTTCTGTTTCAATAACAGCTAGGCCAAGTTTACAAAAATCCATAGGGAGTGACCGAATATATTGGTTAATAAAAGACAATCGTACCATAAATATGACTATTTTATCTACGGGGAGGTGCAGGATAGCAGAGTCAATGCCTCTAATTTTAAAATCGGTGCTTTGGCGCGTGGATTTTAAGATTTTAACCAATGAATTTTCATTAGACTCCAATATCGGGTGGAAATTATTGGCTAGGCAAGTATAATTAGAGTATGGTTCGTTGATATTGACCTACAGAGAGACCTTACGCGTGCCAAAGAAAAACAGAGAGATGGATACATGAGCCTGGACCCTAATCATTTGGTGACGATTAGTAATTTGAGTTTTAGATATCACAATCGTGATGTATTTCGTGACTTCAACATTATCGTGCCTCGTGGCAAGATTGTTGCTATCATGGGGCCCAGCGGAAGTGGTAAAACGACATTGCTACGGTTGATAGGTGGCTTATTGTTACCTGATGCTGGACGCATTACGGTCAATAATATCGATGTACACCAAATTAAAAAAGCACAGCTTTGTACGCTGCGAAAAAAAATGGGCTTATTGTTTCAGTCTGGGGCTTTGTTTTCACATCTTACTGTTTTTGAAAATGTCGCGTTTCCTTTAAAAGAACATACGGATTTACCGTCGCAATTGTTGCATGATTTGGTTTTGATGAAATTGGAAGCTGTGGGGTTGCGTGGTGCAGCGCAAATGATGCCTGCAGAGTTGTCTGGTGGCATGGCACGCCGAGTTGCTTTAGCGCGCGCTATGGCGCTGGATCCAGAATTGATGATGTATGATGAACCTTTTACCGGCCAAGATCCCATATCGATGGGGGTTTTATTGCGTTTGATTAAGCATTTGAATCGATTGTTAAATCTTACGTCGATCATCGTTTCGCACGATGTGGAAGAGACTTGTGCTATTGCTGATTACGTTTATCTGATGGCGCATGGCAGTATTATTGGCGAAGGCGCTCCTCAAGATTTGCTTGCCTCTACCGAACCCCAAGTCTTTCAGTTTATGCACGGCGAAGCAGATGGCGCGGTGCCATTTCACTATCCAGCCAAACCCTATCTTGAGGAATTACTACATGATTGATTATTTTGAGCGTATGGGAGCTAAAACGCTTGATTATCTACAATCTTTAGGACAATCTGGCATATTTTTATTGCGTATCATCTGTCAAAAACCAAATGTCGGACGTTTATGGCCGGTCTTGTGCGAGCAATTATATTTTGTTGGTGTGCTGTCGTTTTTGATTATAGTGGTGTCAGGTTTGTTTATTGGTATGGTGGTGGGACTGCAAGGGTATCATACCTTACAAAAATTCGGAGCAGTCAGCCAAGTAGGGCAATTGTTGGCTTTAAGTATCACCCGAGAATTGGGGCCTGTATTGACCGCTTTATTGTTTGCTGGGCGAGCTGGCTCAGCACTGACAGCTGAAATTGGTTTGATGAAAGCAACTGAACAGTTGGCGAGCATGGATATGATGGGCGTCGATCCGATCCGGCGCATTATTTATCCAAGATTTTGGGCTGGTATGATCTCACTACCATTGTTAGGCTTAATTTTTTCCATGGTAGCAATCTATGGAGGATATTGGATAACGGTGCAATGGCTAGGTGTGGATGCTGGTAGTTTTTGGTCAAATATGCAGGCTGCTGTAGATTTTCGCGCTGATGTCTTATCGGGGCTGATCAAAAGTTTTGTGTTTGCTTTTTTGGTGATTTGGGTAGCGTTATTTCAAGGGTTTGAGTGCACACCTACAGCAGAGGGGATTAGTCAAGCTACAACCCGAACTGTGGTGTATGGTTCACTAGCTGTGTTGGGATTTGACTTTTTATTGACGGCGATGATGATTGGAGGTTGGTGAATCATGAAGAAACAATACTACCAATATGTGCATATTTCGGTGGGGCTTTTGATGCTGATGGGGTTATCAGCATTCATGTTTTTGACCGTGAAAGTCAGCGGCATGTCCGGCTTTGGTCAATCAGGGCACTATGCTGTATCTGCTGAATTTTCTAATATTGGCGGATTGAAAGTGCGAGCGCCTATCACAGTTGCTGGGGTAAGAGTCGGGGAAGTAACGAATATTGAATTGGTGCCAAGTAGCTTGAATGCGCGAGTGACCATGAGTTTACGTGCTGATGAACCTATTCCCTATGACGATGCATCTGCTAGGATTTTGACAGAAGGCTTATTAGGTTCTAATTATATAAGTATCGTGCCTGGTTTTGATAGTTCAGATCCTAATCATCAATTTTTGCGCGAGGGAGATGTGATTGCTAAAACGCAAGAAGCAATGGTTTTAGAGAATTTAATTGGGCAATTAGTCTTTAATATGAAGAAATAGGGGATATCTCATGTACCGTAGCTTAAAAATATTTATCATGACAGTGGTTGTTATGCTTACGTGTCAAGTGCAGGCGCAATCTTCTCCTGTCCCGATGCTTGAACAAACGGCACAGCAAATCATTGATACATTGAAATCACATCAATCGAGTTTAAAAAACAATCCTAAGATTGTGAATCAAGCCATTCAAACTTATTTGCTGCCACATATCGATGTTCAAGGCATGTCTCGTTCAGTCTTGGGACGTCAAGCATGGATGAAAGCAACTGCGGCTGAAAAACAAGATTTTTCCCGAGCGTTTGCACAATTAGTGATTCGTACTTATGCGGCGCCTCTGGCAGAGTATTCTGGTGAAACCGTAACATTTACGCCAGTTCGTGGTAATTTAGACGGGCGATTTGTTAAAGTGAACTCCATGATTTTTAGACCGAATGGACAACGTATTCCATTGAGTTATAATCTAGTGTCTACAGCAGGCGGATGGAAGGTTTATGATCTCAGTGTTGAAGGAATAAGCTTGTTGCAGAGTTTTAGAACTCAGTTTGCCAGTATTTTGCAACAAGGCAATATGCATGATTTGTTGGAACAAATGAGAGCGAATAAAAAATCGGCATAGTAGATGCGTTTTTCCAGATACCTTCTCTGTAAGAGACGGTGTACGAAGATCGGATGAAA
Organism: uncultured Legionella sp.; assembly: GCA_903885895.1. Taxonomy (GTDB): domain Bacteria; phylum Pseudomonadota; class Gammaproteobacteria; order Legionellales; family Legionellaceae. The sequence continues at coordinate 2,705 of CAISKC010000371.1, read as the reverse complement.
GCACAAATTGGAAGCGACTGACCTAATGACTAAAAGTTATTTTAAACCGTCTAATACCCTCACTTTTGAAACGGTGACGGAGCAACGTTCTCAGTTTTTGACGTTGCTAGAATCAGCCCCATCGAGCACGATACATTGTGATTTAACGGATGTGCGAACATGTGATAGTGCAGGCTTGGCATTTTTAATTGATGCAAAGCGTTTGTGTTGTACGCAAAATACTAATTTGCTGATTGAGCATGTGTCAGTAGACATTCTTGCACTTGCCAAATTATATGGAATAGAGAAAATTTTAGACAATGAAGAGGAAGCATGATGACGAATATGCCATCTGATCAACTTGAGTTGTTATTAAAAAAACATGCTGATATTGAATTTGTCAAAGTGGAAGGGGACGGCAAGCATTACGAACTGACGATTGTGTCTGATGTGTTTGTTGAACAATCAAAAGTAAAGCGTCAGTTATGGGTGTATACGTTGTTGAAGCCGTACATTCTATCTGGAGAACTTCATGCGGTTCAAATGCATACTTGGACCGTGTCTGAGTGGCAAAAAAAAGCTTAGCTTCGCGCAAGGCGCGATCCTTAGGAGTGATAAGTGGATAAATTAATTATTAATGGTGGTAAACCTTTGCAAGGGGATATCATTATTTCAGGTGCCAAAAACTCGGCTTTGCCTATCATGGCAGCATCCGTACTGATGACCGAGAATGTCACCATTGCCAATGTGCCGCATTTAAAAGATGTGACGACCATGATGGAATTATTAGGGCATCTTGGTTCTAAGTTAATTGTTGATGAAAAAATGAATGTGCAAGTGAATGCCAGTGAGGTCAATGATTTGGTTGCGCCGTATCATTTGGTAAAAACGATGCGTGCCTCTATTTTAGTTTTAGGGCCTTTGTTAGGCAGATTTGGAGAGGCTGATGTGTCACTTCCGGGTGGTTGTGCTATTGGTACTCGGCCTGTAGATTTACATTTAAAAGCGTTGAGAACGATGGGTGCCGATATTACGGTCGAAAATGGCTATATCAAGGCCCGTTGTAAAAAAGGAAGATTAGAAGGTAAGACATTGGTATTTGATACCATTACGGTGACGGGTACCGAAAATATTATGATGGCTGCGGTGCTAGCCAAAGGTAAAACGGTTATTAAGAATGCTGCCCGAGAACCAGAAGTAGTGGACTTGGCTCAATTTTTAAATCAAATGGGCGCAAAAATTGAAGGTGCGGGTACGCATACGATAGAAATCGAAGGCGTAGATGCCATGCATGGTGGTACTTACTCTGTCATTCCAGATCGAATTGAAGCCGGTACTTATTTGGCGGCGGGTGCTTTGACGCGGGGGCATGTTACCGTACGTAAGGTCAGACCTGATAATTTATTATCCATGTTATGTAAATTCGAAGAAGCGGGTGCTCATTTAACTATTGGAGACGATTGGGTTAGCTTAGATATGCGTGGTGAACGTCCACGATCTGTTGATATTTCTACGGCACCTTATCCAGGCTTGGCAACGGACATGCAGGCGCAATTCATGGCTATGAATACAGTCGCTTCTGGCACGTCCACTGTCGTGGAAAATATCTTTGAAAATAGATTTATGCACGTTCAAGAATTACAACGAATGGGTGCTGTGATCAAATTAAACGGTAATACAGCAATGATTACCGGTGTGGATAAATTAATGGGCGCACCAGTCATGGCGACGGATCTACGAGCCTCTGCGAGTTTGATTTTGGCAGGCTTGGCGGCAGAAGGGGAAACGACAGTCGAGCGTATTTATCACGTTGATCGCGGCTATGAGCGGATTGAAGAGAAGTTATCCATGCTGGGTGCTAATATCAAACGTAGGTCAACAGAGTGATCACATGCGACGCTTTGGCGGAGTATTTAGACCAATATTTGGCTTGTCGTACAGTCGTAGATTATGCTCCAAATGGCTTACAAATCGAAGGTCGTTCTGAAATCCGTAAATTGTGTACGGCTGTGAGTATTTCTCAAGCAGTGATAGAAGCGGCTATTCAATGGCAAGCAGACGCTATTTTGGTTCACCATGGATTTTTTTGGCGCGGAGAAAGCGCAGTATTGACTGGGGTACGACGCCAACGTATCGGTGCAATCCTCAGTCATGATATGAATTTATTTGCTTATCATTTGCCCTTGGATCTTCATTTAAGCATAGGGAATAATGCTTGTTTGGCACAGCGCTTACCAGTGAAAAATGTGACGCAACATGATGTAGAAAAACTACCCAAAGGTTTGTGGCTAGGTGATTTGGACCATGTTTATTCAGCGCAAGATTTAGGGCGTCTGCTCCAACAAGCGCTATTACAAGCACCGATTCATGTCGCTGCACAGCGCCCAAGTATTCAAAAAATTGCTTGGTGTACAGGCGCAGCGCAGGACTTTTTAGACGATGCATACCGATTAGGTGCAGACGCGTATATCAGTGGCGAAATATCAGAACGAACCTTCGATTTGGCCCAAGAATTGAATATTCATTATTATGCCTGTGGTCATCACGCCACAGAGCGTTATGGTGTGCAAGCATTGGCGTTACATCTAGAAAAAGAATTCGGCATAGAACATCGCTTTGTTGAAACGAATAATCCTATTTGAAGTATTAAAATGGGACAGAAGCAACGTGTCGATTAGTGTTTCATCTACTCTCATCCCTGAGGTATCCCCGCATAATTTTTTGAT
>CAISKC010000370.1 GCA_903885895.1 uncultured Legionella sp. | reverse complement strand
CGGTACCAAAATTAGTTTGTTTTTAATTAAGGTGATATTATGGAGCAGGGTTTGCCCTATTTGTCCATTCTGGTGTTTGTCATAATCGCAATCGTATTAGGTTGTGTTATGATAAGTGCTGGCGCTTTGCTTTCTTCGAGCAAGCCTAATCCAGTAAAAAACGCCCCTTACGAATGCGGGTTTCCTGCATTTGAATCAGCTCATATTCCTTTTGATGTTCGGTTTTATTTAGTGGCCATTTTGTTTATCATTTTTGATTTAGAAACGGCTTTCTTTTTCCCTTGGGCGCTTGTTTTGCGTCAAATCGGATGGTACGGTTTAGGTGCGATGTTGATTTTTCTGGGATTATTAGTTATTGGATTTATTTATGAGTGGAAGCGAGGTGCTTTAGAATGGGAATAACACAAGCATCTGAATTTCGCCAACAAGGATTTGCTACAACGTCTATAGAAAAACTATTTGCTTGGGCACAGGGCGGTTCGCTGTGGCCTATGACATTTGGTTTAGCTTGTTGTGCTGTGGAAATGATGCATGTTTATGCGTCACGCTATGATACAGATAGGTTTGGTATCATTCCTCGTCCCAGCCCACGCCAATCAGATGTGATGATTGTTGCTGGAACATTATGTAATAAAATGGCCCCTGCATTACGAAGAGTATATGACCAAATGCCAGAGCCACGTTGGGTGATTTCCATGGGTTCTTGTGCCAATGGTGGCGGTTACTATCACTATTCTTATTCTGTGGTGCGTGGTTGTGATCGTATTGTGCCAGTTGATGTGTATGTGCCGGGTTGTCCGCCTACTGCGGAGGCATTGTTGTACGCGATCATTCAATTGCAAAATAAGATTAAACACAAAAATATTATTGAAAAATAGAAGACGACAATGATGACTCAAGAGCAAACACTTAGTGAATTACTCCAAGCTGAGCTGCAACAAGAGCTGACTGAGATCAAAGAAGCTTATGGGGAGATGACAGTAGAATGTGATATGACGCATTTGCGGACTGTATTGTTTGCTTTACGCGATAGACATGCATTTGGCTTTAATCAATTGATAGATTTGTGTGCTGTTGATTATTTGCTGTATGGTGTATACGATTGGGAAACGGATTCGGCTTCTGCCGATGGGTTTTCTCGTGCAGTAGAACTAGGAGAGTCGCGGCAAGGTCATTGGGAAAAACCCCGATTTGCGGTCGTCTATCATTTGCTTTCCACTACCCATAATCAGCGCTTAAGAGTGAAAGTTTTTGTGGCTGAAAACAATTTGAGCGTGCCTTCTGTGCATGATATCTGGAAGTCTGCGCTTTGGTTTGAGAGAGAAGCCTATGATTTGTTTGGGATTTTGTTTTCAGACCATCCTGACCTAAGAAGAATTTTAACAGATTATGGATTTATTGGTCATCCATTTCGCAAAGATTTTCCGGTCTCTGGTCATGTTGAAATGCGTTATGATGCGCAAGCGGCAAAAATTGTTTACGAACCAGTTAGCATTGAACCTAGAGTAACGGTTCCAAAAGTGATTCGTGATGATAATCGTTACCTTGATAGTCCCCCATTAGCCAAATGAGTCATTGATTATGTTTGAATTACAACATTACACGCTAAATTTTGGTCCACAACATCCAGCAGCGCATGGTGTTTTGAGACTGGTGTTGGAGCTAGAGGGTGAAACTATCGTCCGCGCTGATCCACATATTGGATTATTGCATCGTGCTACCGAAAAATTAGTCGAAACCAAACCTTATTTACATAATATTGGCTACATGGATCGATTGGATTATGTGTCGATGATGTGTAATGAGCATGCTTATGTACGAGCTATCGAAAAAAGCTTGGGTGTCAAAGTACCGCTACGTGCGGAATATATTCGAACTATGTTTGATGAGATTACACGGATTTTAAATCATTTGTTATGGTTGGGCGCAACTGCGATAGACATTGGTGCGATGAGTGTGTTTTTGTACTGTTTTCGTGAACGAGAAGATTTGTTTGATTGCTATGAAGCAGCTTCTGGCGCACGGATGCATGCGACTTATTATCGTCCCGGTGGTGTCGCACGTGATTTGCCTGATCGGATGCCACAATATCAAACGTCTAAATGGCATTCGGAACGTGAAGTAGATGAGATGAATGAGAATCGTCAAGGGAGTCTGCTAGATTTTATATGGGCTTTTACTGAGCGATTTCCTAAATGTGTGGATGAATATGAAACGCTGCTCACAGACAATCGAATTTGGAAGCAACGTACTATAGATATTGGCGTGATTTCTCCAGAGCAAGCGTTGCAATGGGGTTTTTCTGGACCGATGTTGCGTGCATCAAATGTGGCATGGGATTTACGTAAAAAACAACCGTATGAAGTGTATGATGAACTCGATTTTGATATTCCGATTGGCCTTAACGGCGATTGTTATGATCGTTATCTGGTGCG
>CAISKC010000369.1 GCA_903885895.1 uncultured Legionella sp. | reverse complement strand
TGTGAATTGAATGTTGGGACACGGACGATCTATGAATGGCGTGATGTTCATGAAGATTTTTCGCGTGCCTTGGAAATGGCTAAGGAATTTGAACAGAATTGGTGGGAAACCATTGCTCAGACGCATATGGTCGAGGAAAAAGATTGTGCAAAGCTGAACGCTAGTATCTGGTCAAGATCAATGGCGGCACGATTTCCCAAGAAGTACAGAGAATCAACCAAGACTGAGATTACAGGTGCAGACGGTCAACCATTGCTCACAGGCATAGAAGTATCGTTTGTAGTCCCAAAGAGAAATGACACCACAAGTTAAACAGGCAATAGCAAAGGCAGAGTTTCCAGTAAAGCTGCAATGCTTGTTTGACCCTTCTAAAAGTCGGTATCGCATTTTGTACGGTGGGCGTGGTGGTGCGAAGTCTTGGGGTGTAGCGAGAGCATTGCTTATCAAAGGCGCACAAAAGACATTACGAATACTTTGCGCTCGTGAGTTTCAAACGAGTATCAAAGACTCGGTGCATAAACTGTTGTCTGACCAGATACAGGCGTTAGGGTTGCTAGGATTTTATGAGATCACCCAAAACAGCATCCGTGGCGCAAATGGAACAGAGTTTAGCTTTGCTGGATTGAAAAACAACGTAGCCAACATTAAATCGTTTGAGGGCGTAGACATTTGTTGGGTGGAAGAAGCACAAACAACGTCAAGCGCATCTTGGTCGGTGCTAATCCCAACGATTCGTAAGCAAGACTCCGAGATTTGGATTACCTTCAACCCTGAGTTGGAATCAGACGAAACTTACCAACGGTTTGTATTGCATCCACCTGATAATTCCGTGGTGCAGAAGATCAACTGGTCGGACAATCCGTGGTTTCCTGAAACATTGGATTTAGAGCGTTTATCGCTTAAGCAACGGGATATTGAGGCTTACAACACGGTTTGGGAAGGCATTTGCCGACAGACGGTAGATGGTGCTGTATTTGCCAAAGAGATGCAACTAGCCGAGTTAGACGGACGCATCACAAGGGTGACATATGACCCTGCCAAGCCTGTTCATGCGGTATTTGATCTAGGTTGGTCAGATGCAACGGCGATTTGGTTTGTCCAGTTTATAGGCATGGAAACGAGGCTGATTAGATATCTTGAAGATAGCCAACAGACGATTGCGTACTATCTTGCCAAGCTACAAACCTTTGGGTATGTCTACGATACGCTATGGTTGCCGCATGATGCTGAGAATAAAACTTTGGCGGCAAATGGGCGATCCATCGAGGAAATAGTTAGAAATTCAGGGTTTAAGACTCGAATTTTAGGCAAAATGCCAATTGTTGACAGCATTGATGCCGCAAGGACAATATTCCGTAATTGCTATTTTGATCGTGATAACTGTTCGGAAGGGTTACAATGCCTTAGACATTATCGCTATGAAGTTGACCCTGATACTAAGCAATTTAGTAAAACACCGTTGCACGATCAATACTCGCATGGTGCGGACGCATTTAGAATGTTGGGGTTGATGGTTAACGAACCAAAACAGGCGCGGCCTAAGAAACCGACATATTCGCCACCAGGCTCATGGATGGGTTAATTATGCAAGACGATTACGATTCACGAATTACAGAAGCAAAACAATTCTTACAATTCTGCAATGATGCGGATTCTAACAATCGTGCAGAAGCACTAGAGGATATTTTGTTTTGCTCAGGCGATCAATGGCCTGTCGAATTGCAAAATAGTCGTAGTCTTGAATCTCGCCCATGTTTGACTATTAACAAGCTAGACGCATATTGCCGACAGATTACTAATCAACAACGTCAGCAGCGTCCACGCATCAAAGTGCATGGGATGAACAATGAATCAGACGCTAAAGTGGCAGAGATTTTGCAGGGTGTGTGTCGGCATATTGAGGTCAATAGTAACGCAGACGATGCTTACGATCATGCTTTTGATTTTGCTGTGCGTATGGGCTGGGGTTATTGGCGAGTAGAGACGGATTATGTTAGTGACAAATCATTTGACCAAGAAATATATATTCGTCGAATAAACAACCCGTTTACCGTTTATTTTGATCCAAACTCGATTCTGCCAAGCGGTCAAGACGCTGAAAAGTGTTTGATTACTGAGGTTATACGCAAAGAAACTTTCCGTAAAATGTATCCAGATGCCGACGATGGATCGGGATTTCACCAGCGGGGGACGGGTGATTCTGATTCAGAATGGATAATGAAAGAAGATATTCGTATTGCTGAATACTTCTGGACTGAGCGCAAACAGGCTGATTTGATATTGTTGAGTGACGGTTCTCACGTTTATTCGTCTGAGTTACCTGCTCAAAACATTATGAAAGCGGCTGGGATATATGAAATTAGTCGGCGCAAATCATTTAAGAAAGTGATTAAATGGTGCAAAATGTCGGGCATGGAAGTGCTAGAGGAAGGCACATGGGCTGGCAAATACATCCCCGTCGTGCGTGTTACTGGTCAGCAATTGATCGTTCACAACAAGAAAAAATACTTTGGCTTGGCTCGACAGGCAAAAGATCCTCAAAAGATGTACAACTTCTGGCAGACTGCCCTTACCGAATCTGTTGCACTTGCACCCAAGGCGAAATGGTTGCTTGCAGAAGGGCAAGACGAAGGTCATGAAAACGAGTGGGCACAAGCTAATATTAAAGCCATGCCTGTTTTACGGTATAAACAGACGGACATTGACGGTAGACCAGCACCAGCACCAGTACGGTTACAGCCTGAGCCACCTCCGGCAGGGGTAATGGCGGCGGCGCAAGCATTGAGTGCTGATTTAATGGCGGTGATTGGTATTTACGATCCAGCACAATTGCCTACTGGCAACATTAGTGGCAAATCATTACAAGGTCAGCAACAAGCCGTTGATATGACCAATTATCACTATTACGATAATTTGACACAATCTATTGCTTACACGGGTAGGATTATTCTTGATCTAATTCCCAAGATATACGATACAGAGCGAGTCATGCGCATCATTGGTGAAGATGGCAAGCCAGAATTGGTGACATTAAATCAGCAAGGCCAAGACGAGCAAGGCATCGCAAAGATTTTGAACGATGTGACGGTAGGCGAATATGACGTTGTGATGGAAACAGGCCCAGGCTACAACTCTAAGCGTCAAGAATCTGTGGATGCCATGCTGGGGATGTTGCAAGCCGATCCTTCATTGATGCAGACTGCGGGTGATTTGATTTTTAGAAACATGGATTTCCCCGGTGCAGAGATCATTGCAGACAGGATGGCGGCGGCTAATCCGATGGCGCAGATTGACGATAAATCACCTATCCCCCCACAAGTACAGATGCAATTGAAAGCATCACAAGCACAAGTGCAACAAATGCAACAGCAGATTCAGCAATTGCAATTTGCAATGAAGCAACGTCAAGACATTGAGCAAGTCAAGCAAGACAATGAAACAAAACGCGAACTGATGAAACAGACTGCTAAGGCGCACGATATTGAAATGCGTGATGCAGAACGGCGTGACGTTGCCAAGCTGGAAGTTGATAGCAAGGCACATGAAACGGTTATGAAAACACAAACTCAGCTTCAAATTGAAGAAATTAAAGGTCAATTTGCATTGATGTTGGCTCATTTAAGCAATCAGGCGGCAAAAGAAGCATCGGCAGAAACGACAGAACGTGCTATTTAATATAAATAGTATTAAACTATCAGCAATACTTACTAGTTAGTTTTTAACTAGGTTAATTCTTGAGGCAACTCATGTCAGATGAACGTAATGCAGGAAGTGTTGTAACAAGTGAAAATGCAGCGGAATTTTACGCAAACAAGTTAGGTCTGGCTGTGGAGGATGCTCCTGTATTGGCTGAGGAATCAGAGCGTACAGTTGAGGCAGAATCACAGAGCGATGCTAATGCGGAAGATGAAGCGGAAGTAACAGATAAGCCGAAACAAAATCCTAAACTTGAAAAACGGTTTTCTGAATTAACCAAGCAACGCGAACAAGCCAAACAAGAAGCGGCGAAGGAGCGAGAAGCTAGGGAAAATTTAGAAGTTCGTTTACGGGAATATGAACAAAAGGCAACGCCAATTGTGGCGGAACCTTTAGGACAAGAACCCCAGCCTTCCCAGTTTCAGGATGCTTTTGAATATGCAAAAGCGTTGTCTGAATGGAATGTTGAAAAGGTACTTGCAGAGCGTGACAGGGCTGAAGCTGACCGCAGAGCCAACGAGGAGCGTAACAAGGTTATTAGTGCTTGGACGCAAAAAGTTGAGGCTGCAAAGGCAAAAATGCCAGATTTTGAGGAAATGGTTGCGAGTGCGGACGTAGCGGTAAACGATGCAATCCGTGATGCAATTGTTGAAAGTGATGTAGGGCCAGAAGTTTTATATCACCTTGCTCAAGATACTGAATATGCTCGAAAACTGGCTGCGATGCCTGTTGCAAAAGCCTTAAAAGAAATTGGGAAATTGGAAGCGCGTTTTGAAGCTAAAGACGAGCCAGAAGCGAAATCTGTTGCTAGACAGTCAAATGCACCTAGTCCTATTCGCCCATTAAAAGCGTCTAGTTCTGCGGCTGATGTGCCGATTAACGCCAATGGCGAATTTCATGGAACATATCAGCAGTGGAAAGAAGCAAGATTGGCGAAAAAGATTAGATAAACCAATTTAATTAAAGGAATTATCATGGCAAATAACTTGCTAACCATTAGTAAAATCACCAACGAGGCCTTGATGGTTCTCGAAAACGAATTGACTTTCACCTCGGAAGTGGATCGTAACTATGATGACCAAATTGCCGTTGTTGGCGCAAAGATTGGTAATACTGTTAAC
>CAISKC010000368.1 GCA_903885895.1 uncultured Legionella sp. | reverse complement strand
TGCGGCAATAGCAGAAGGAGCAACTGGCGTTTCGCCATTAGGCTGTAAAGAGGGGTGGGAAAAACGGCCTACATGCCACAGTTGCGCGAAAATACGTCCACCAGCTGCATGCACGGCATTGGTGACCAGTTGCCAACCTTTTTTTTGGGCTTCAGAGTAGATGCCTGGTGTCCATGCATAGCCTTTGCCTGTTGGCGAAATCTGTGTGGCCTCTGAAATGATTAATCCTGCAGTCGCGCGTTGGCTATAATAATCAGCATTTAAAGCATGCGGCGCATCCGTGCCATGTGTCGCACGACTCCTAGTTAATGGCGCCATGACCATGCGATTAGGTAATTTTAGACCGTTCAAATCATACGCTGTAAATAGAATCGAGCTCATTATTTTCCTTAAAAGTTTTTCAATCCGTTCGTGCCGAGGAGGCATTTACGCCGTCTCGAAGCATACGTACCAACCAGGGTTTGTATGTGACCATAAGTCTAACATGGAGTCTTATGAATGTTTAGATGGCTGCGGTTGCTAGATTTACAAAAATTTACAATTGTTATATAATTCATTTTTTGTACAAGGAATCATTTATTTACTCTTGGTTCCCTATAAAAAATTGCTTTTAGATAGAGGAGTTTTTATATGTCATATGAAGAGATTTTACAACAAATATGTGAAAAAGAATTGTTTGAAAAACTATTAGCTTATGCGGGAAATGCTTGTTTTGATCCAGGTGGACTGGGCGAGTTTGGTTAAATTCCTCATGCAATTTGTGGATTTGATAGCGAAACATCCGAGTGCTTGGATGACTCAACATCTTCAGCATTGTTTTCCGGCACTCAGTCAGGATGAGCTCAGTATTCAAACTCAGGAGTTTCTAAAATTTATTTATATTCAATCCATGAACGATGGCGGATTTATTCCTGTATCAGATGAGATTGATCAGATCTGGCATGAATATATTTTACAAACTCGCGAATACCAAATCTTATGTATGGATTTGCCTGGCAAAGCATTTATTCACCATCAAACCACTACTTTGGCGGAGTATGTGAATAAATATGATCGGAAAGATGTGATCAAAAAAATGTTGGATTGGATTCCTGATTATTTTCGATATTTTGGAGAGTTCACTGAAAAAACGGCGCCATATTGGACGATGGTCACGTTCTTATCAAAAGAGTTGCATCTTAGTTTGCAGCAGATTAATGAAATAGGGAAAAGTAGACCTGCAAGTGAGTAGCATCATTAAATAGGTTAAGCAGTTTTGCCGTAAAAGCTTTTATGATCGATGATCAGATTTGTTTTGGACGAACTTATGCTGCAAGACATTAGAATGGTTCAATTATAGTCCATTTTGTAATATTGATTTGATCTGGATTTTGGTTGAAAAAAAGCAAGGACCCAGTTTTAGAAAGTAGGAGCAGGGATCGTTAATAGACTCCAAAATCTTGCCAAATGAGCCGATACGGTGTAGTATATATTTTATTCAATATGACAGGGTTTTATATGGATGTATTCCAGGATGAGGTGTATCAGAAACGGGCCCAAATTTTGTTGAAATTATTGGATGCCTATCTTGATAAGCAGCAAACAGTTACTGCGAAGGATTTGCCGACATTGCGTGAATTACCAGTATTGCTGGATAAGAAAGTGCAAGAACCTATTGCGGATTTTTTACGTAGAACACTGCAATGTAAAGTGACTTATGGCAAAGATAGATTTGGTCAATTGAATGGATATCTTTTGGTGTCTTTAGACAATACACGGTTGAATCAGACTGGTTTCTACCAAGCCGCGCTTGCTCTCCAGAAACAGCAGTTGGATCGCGCCTAGATCCTTCTCCCCTTTGAGAGGAGAAGGTGCCGAAAAGGCCTCAATATTTTACCATAGTCGGGTCTATTTCTTCGGCCCAAGCGGTGATGCCACCTTGTAAATTACTAACCTTAGTAAAGCCATTTTGCATTAAGAATTCCACTGCACGGCGACTTCTACCACCTGAATGACAATGTATAATGATGGTTTGATCAGGGTTGAGTTCAGAGAGTCGATCAGGCAGCTCACTAAGCGGGATCAAATGGCCGTCTAAATTACAGAGTGCATACTCATCCGGGTTGCGCACATCTAATAAGAAAAAATCAGCATTTGCTTGTCGCAATGCTGCCAATTCTTGTACTGAAGTATTCTGGATTGTATTCATAAATTCGCGTTCCTGTATCATAAGATTGTTAGAGGCTTTCATCGGGATAGTATAATCCATATCGTCAGGAAATCTCTACGAGAATAATGACAGGTTGTGAATGATCTGCTATGTTGAAAATACATCACTATTTATTACGTGACTTCAAAGATGGAACCGGATCGTTATCAGCAACATCATGTGGCGTATATCAGTGGGTTAATTTGCTTATTTTTGAGCATAGGATTATTTGCGTTCAGTTTGTTTTTATTACCTTATTTGTTTTTTTCGGTACAATATAGCGTGCCGGCTTTTATTACTGAATTTTCCGCATTGTTACAAGATGAGTATGCTATTTCAAGTAGTGGTTTGGCATGGGTGATATGCTTTGTCTTGGATTTTCCTGCTGTGATTTTGTTTGTGATAGCAGATGTTTTGTCAAACCGCATTGATAAACAAATTTACAATATACCAAGCTCAAAAGTGACGCGGAGTAATACGCAAGAGCAAGCTTCGCAGCAAGAGGGATCTGGGAAACTGATTGTGAAGCTTATCTTATTGATTATCATTGTTTTCATTGTTGCTCGATTTTTTAATTGGGTGGTTTCTCCTAGAATTTAAGGTGCAAAGATATGGGATGGTTTAAGCGATTTAAGATTAAAAGGCTGCAAAAGCAAATAAAAGTTATCAGTGCAGGCCGATTAAATCACACGTCCTCTACAGAGGATTTACATAAGGAAATTGGCTTGTATTTTTCTCTGGCCAAATTATATGAATCTGTACAGGGTGAAAAAAAACACCTGTTCGCGCGTGAGCAAGCGCTGGCTTGCTATCGAGCAGCTGCAGCATTGGACGACGCGCAAGCGCAGTTTATTGTGGGTCAAAAATTATTAGAAGAAGCACGTATGCGTGAGGAAATGCAATTGAGCGGGTTATTTGCATCGGAAGCAAATGCGACTTACCTGAAGATGCTATACCATGATGCGCATGAGTTTTTGTTGGGTGCGGAAAAGCATCAACATATCAAAGCGAAACGTTTACGCGGTTTATGTTATATTAATGGCTGGGGCGTGCCAGTGGATAAAAATGTAGGCTTTGATTTGGTGGTTGCAAGCATTGAACAGGAAAATTCCTGGGACAGAGTACAAAAGATTTTTGCTGAATTAGGCATCAACCAATCCTCCTTTTTTTCAGAGCTGTTTCAGCATCGTAAAAATAGTGGATGATGTGACGTGTCAATAGACCCAAAATAAATAACTTAACCCCGCAATGCAAAGATAGGGACCAAAAGGGATAGGTTGATGGCGACTCTTTTTATGGTGCCATAGATAAAATGAGCCTATGATAATGCCAAGTGTACAAGCTAGTAATAAGATAGGCGTCAGAGCGGTCCATCCGAACCAAGCACCCAAAGCTGCGAAGAGTTTAAAATCGCCATATCCCATGCCAATTTTTCCTGTAACGAGATAGAATAATTTGATGATTAGCCACAAGCTTAAATAAGCGATGGCAGCAGTCCAGACGGCATTGGGCAGAGAGCAAAATACGGCTTGAGTATTCACCAATAATCCTACCCAAAGTAAACTGTAATTTAGCGCGTCAGGTAAAAGTTGATGCTCTAAGTCAATCATGCTTAAAGCAATGCAGAGCCAAATAAATGGCAAGACGGCAACTAAGATCAGATTGTATCCGAATAGGTAAGCAGCCAGTAATGATAGGATCAAAGTGCTTGCTTCTATGAATGGATAGCGCCATGCAATGGCGTGTTGGCAGTGATGACAGCGACCTCGCAATAGTAGATAAGAAAGAAGGGGGATATTATGATACATAGGAATGGTTTTTTTGCAGTGCACGCAATGTGACCTGGGTAGAAATAAATTAAATGGAGAGGATAACGGTAGTGTAAGATCTTGATTTTCGGCTAGATCTAGCATAATGGGTAATCGATAGACTAGCATCGATAACACGGAGCCGACAAGCAAAGTAAACAGGCTATAAAGTATGGTCCAGATGATGGGATACGTATGCATGAACAGTTGTAGCATTTTCATAACAAAGCTCCTAATTGGATCATAGGTAAGTACATACATAAGATTAAACCACCTACGATCACACCTAACACGATCATCAAGGCGGGTTCGACGCAACGACTGAGTCGTTGTACCGAGTCTTCAACGGTCTGCGTATAATAATGGGCTAGATCGTTGAGCAGAGCAGGTAAGGTACCAGACTCCTCGCCAAGGCTCAAAATTTGCACTACCAATTCAGGAAATAATTGGGTTTGTACGATAGCTGACCGCAGACTATCCCCATGTTGTAATGCACGGCGGATTTGCAAGAAAGCTTGTTTGTAACAAAAGTTTCCAGTTATTAGTGCAAGCCATTGTAGTCCATCCGGCAAAGGAAGACTAGCCTGTTGCGTGATAGCTAAGGCGTGAAATGCCCGTGCCAAATAAAGAGCGCGGCACAAGGAGCCTGTTCCTGGTAAACGTAATATCCATTTGTCTATGGTTTTTCGAAGAGAAGCAGCTTGTTGATAAGCATTTTTCAAGTACAAGATACTGGTGACCACGATGCCGCAGATGAAGCTACCATATGTTTTTATCCAAGCTGCAAAGACGAGAAGTAGGGTGGTACTCCATGGTAAGGGGCGGTGAGCATGTTGAAAAAATGATTGTAATTGCGGTACTACTGTCAGTAACAAATATAAGGTGACGATCCCTGCGACTACGATTACAGTGCAAGGGTACATGAGAATGGTTTTAAATTGTTGTTTTAAGGCGTGATTTTTATTTTTATAAATAACAATTTGTTCAATAATATGACTTAAGCGGCCAGTGCGTTCCCCTAAATGAATCAAAGCGCAGACCAAGGGATCAAACCAACGAGGATGGTGCAGCAACGCTTCCGTAAAGCTCGTACCTGATTCTAGATCCTGTTTAATCTGGTTCACTAATCTCAAAATGACAGGATGTGTCTGACAAGATAATAAAATATGTAATGCTTGAATCAAAGGGATGCGAGTTTGCATGATACGCGATAATTGTTGCAACATAAGGGTGATATCGTGTTGCCGAAGAGGGCTAGTCCAATGGAATCGAGAAGAAATATGTTTCACAATCACTGTTTGTGCGCGTAATTTTTGTTTTACATCGTTGCGATTACGCGCTGAAATATGGCCGGACTTTATTTCTCCTAATGGTGTTAAACCTGTCCAATGAAATAAACGTTCTGCCGGGTAAAATTTTTCAATATGCAGATGGATCCAGATTACTTGCCTAAGTGATTGCATTAATTTCTTCAACACTGGTCACTCCTTGAGAAACTTGTAAGATGCCGGCTTGGCGTAAACTAATCATGCCTTCCTGCGTTGCTTGTACAGCAATACTGGCACTGGATGCTTTGGGTTGCATAAAGATATTTTGTAGGGCTTCTGAGATAGGCATGACTTCAAAAATGGCTTTCCGTCCTTGATAGCCTTGGTGACAACGATGACAACCACGTGCTTGATAACAGATGTCAGCATGCTGGTTTGCAACGCTAATTTTACAATGTGGGCACAGAATACGAATTAAGCGTTGCGCCATGATGAGTGTGATATTGGACATTAGAAATGGAGCAATACCTAGTTGTTTCAAGCGCATCAGAGTTTGTACGCAATTTTGTGTATGGAGTGTAGATAATACCAAGTGGCCTGTTTGAGCTGCCTTCATGGCCATATCGGCCGTCTCATAATCTCGAATTTCACCGAGCATGATAATATCAGGATCTTGGCGTAAAAAAGCACGCAAGACTTCAGCAAAGCCTAATCCTATATTAGGATTTATTTGGACTTGATTGATTCCTGCGATTTTGATTTCAACTGGATCCTCAATCGTAGATATATTTTTATCACCCGTATTGAGATGGTTTAATACGGCGTACAAGGTCAGCGTTTTACCACTGCCAGTGGGCCCAGTGACCAAAATGAGGCCATGTGGCCGCTGAATGGCGTGTAAAACACACATTTTATCTCGTTCCGACAAGCCTAATTGTTCGAAATGTGGTTGGTGCATTTGGGCATTTAAGAAGCGAATGACTACCTTTTCTCCGTAGATGGTAGGGCAAATGTTGATGCGACAATCAATATCAATCTGCTTTGCCATAAAACTAGAATGGAGGGTGGGTGACGCATTGATACTGAAGCGCCCATCTTGTGGTAGGCGTTGTTCTGTAATATTCAGATTAGCCATAATTTTTAAACGTGAAGCGATCCTGGGTGCTAAGATGGGGGTGGGGCGAGTTAATTCATATAATTTTCCATCATGTCGATAGCGGATCCGATAATGGTCGGCATAGGGTTCCAAATGCAAATCTGTGGCACTGCGTGCAATGGCTTGTTCTAATAGGCGTTGCACAAACACGACAATGGGACCTTCATCACTTAGATGAGACCCTGGATCAGGGGTGTTGGTTAATGATTGTGATACAGGTGCTTGGCTGCTCAAATAATGCGTAAGTCCTTGTTGGTCCGTATCACGCAGTACTTCATCTAACATGCTGCTGAGCTGCGTACTGGAAGTGATATGCACTAGGATCGGGCATTGCGTTAAGAACTGTATTTCTTTTAAAGCAAGAGGGTGGTTGGGATCATCAATCGCCAGAGAAAGTTGCTGATTTTGGTATTGTATGGGTAAGACATGATGTCGGCGTAATAAGGTGGGTGTGAGGAATAGTTTGGGAAAATGTTGTTTATCGAGAGTGTCGAGATCGATCCAAGGAAAACCGAAGCGTTCTGCCAATAATTGTGCCACTATTTTTGGGCAAAGTTGTGCTTGTGCAATCAAATAAGGTAATAAACGATGAGAATGGGCATGCGCTTCTTGCTGATATTGCCAAGCCATCTCTGAAGATAAGAGTCTTTTTTGTACCAACAGCAAAGCAGTTGGATTCAAGTGATCGTCCATGAAGGTTGGGGGGGTATGCTTCCGTGCTGGCAAGTGTAATGTAATTGATTGATAAAAATAAGAGGTGTTGAGAATTTTTTTAGTTCTTGCTAAGGTGTAATGAGCGTGCTTAGGAGACTATCATAATGGATTATGTGAAAACTTGGTTAATGTTGAGTGCAATTGGGTTGGTTAGTCACAGCGCCTATGCTGACGATAATGCGCAAAAAATGATGGCGCAATTAAATACCCAGATTCAAGGCCAATTTCAACAAACGCAGGAAGCGCAACAAAAGCAAATGAAAGAATTTAATAGTAAGACCCAATTGCAATTAAAGAAAGTCAACGATGATTTGGATAAGAAGATCATCGCCGTTAACAAAGATCTCCAAGATAAATTGAAACAAGTCAATGATGGATTGCAGGCGCAAATAAAACAAATGCAAACTGGCGTGCAGACTTGTATGAAGCAATGTTCTAATCAGGGTTCGGGTTCGGGTCCAGGTCTAGATTCGGATTCAGCACCAGCGTCAAGCAAGGGTGGGAAATTCTGGCGTTGAATTGGTCGGAGATTTGAAATAATGAGGAATGTTCACTAAACTGATGTAATGAGACGGTTCTTTAAAATGGCCAAAAGACCAGTGAAACATTCTCGATTAGTGAGCAAGCCTACCTAAGGAGAGCGTCGCGTGATACCCACAGCGCAATTCGAGCATCAATTGCCATTATTGTTTGCTGATGATCACGCAGTAGCGCAGGCGCTGGCTGATAACCGTTTGCTCCAGGATCGGTACCATTATGATCCTAAAACTCAGCATTTTAGATGCAGGAGCAAAAAAAAATTTCATTTTTATGCTGAAAACAGTCCTGAGAAAGACTTTTATGCTTTATTACATCCTCATCTTCCAAAACAAAATTTAGCTCAGTGCTTATCTGAATCAGATTTGGTGAAATATTATTTGATTTATTGTTGGGCCGCAGATTTTGCTCATCAACACAAGCTTGATGCAACGTGGGAAGCATCATTTCAGGCAGAAATGCAGCAGAAAATTCTTCAAAAATCAAAGCAACATATTGAGACCGTTATACTCAGTCATCAAACCAAATGGTCAGCACCCAAAAATAAATTGTATAGTTTTTTAATGAAGCAGGTTTCGAAAACTTCTTCATTACCGCAAAGAGTGCATGCTTATAAAGCATTGGCTGATCAAGCACAGCAAAAGCATTTTTATCATGATCAAACGAAGTCACATGTGTTTAACCGTCATACGGAAGCGGTAGCACGTTATGAATATGAGTTGCTGATGCATGAATTAAGCATGGCCGTACAGCCAATTCTGTATTACCCAAAAACTGTTCAGCAGCAGGATAATCTTTGTGAGTATGGCCGACATTGTTTCTTCCGTGATAAAGATACGAAAGAGCTGAAGTATATCAATAGCTGGGGTACTATTTTTACACTGCCATCCACTACGTTACTGGCAAAAAATACAAATCAAATCAAAGCCAATGGGTCGAAGTGGGTGTTAGAGTATCAAGATCCACGCTCTCAGAATAAAGTTGCGCATTGTTTGGTGGACAAGATGCATTCTACTGATTTTGGGACAGCTTTTCGGTTAGATTCTGAGATGGTGCACAGTTTGGTCCCAAAAGGTTTGCCAGAAGACCCTATTATTGAACTAGCTAAGAAAACTTTAAAAAGTACGAAACAATATTACCAAGCGCTACAATACGGCATCTCTTTGTTCACGCCTGATCACATCCTTGCTTTTCAACACCGTATGGCAGGATTAATCCAAATTAAAGAAATGTTACAAAATAAACCTACGCGTGAAATCCGGCAAACGAAGGATAGACCCATTATGTCAGATTTTATGGGACCAGGTAGGAATACCTATGTGTTTTTTGAGGATCCTCTTGATCCGGAACACACAGAGCTATGGCATGTTGATCGCTCAGAGAATACGCCTGTCCTCACACAATTCCCTATGCAGGACGAACAAGCTGATAAAATTCGTTATCTATTTGATGGGGCGAGGTCTATAGAGCCCCCTATGCTGGAAGATGATGATGATCATAAATGGTATCAATTAGGGCAGCATGTGCAGCGTAAAAGAATCATCGATGCTGATTATGCCATGTTGCGGTTAGACCCAGATGCCGCCAAACATATTCCGCAACTTGCATTGTCCGATATGGATATCTATCAACATCTTACGGATGATTGGATTTATTATGAAACCTCTAACAGGCTCATCGATCTGTTAGAAAACACTGAAAAAACGCCTGAAAATAAGCACATGATCCAACGTTGTTACACCATACATCAGCAACTTAATCTTATAGAAAAAGATAGATTACATGCGTTTCCAGAATCACGGGGCGTGGTGCCACCAGAGAAACGCCAAGAAATTATGCAGATGATGATCGCATTGGTGAAAGATAAAAACTCTCCTGAAGCAAGGCATTATTTTCGTGATCGGCATCGTATTTATCATGCTGTATTGCAAGAAGATCAATTGGATGAGTATGAACCGTCCAGTTTTATATGGGATGAACAGGATACTCTTTATTATCTTGATGATAAAAAAAACAAAGTTGTTGTGCCTATGACCGATAGCATTCGTCGCAAATTGCAAAGCATCGCAGACCAAACAGATTTGAATGAGCAATCTATTTCGGCTAATGATGTGTATGAATTGATGACTCGGCCAAGGTTGTTTTATTATTATCGTAGCATACCAGTATGGCTTGATTTCCGATGGCTTGATTTTACGTATTATGTGCCTTTGAAATTTGATCGCAGCAAAGGACTGCATACAGGTACGGCGCAAGAACTGCTGCGTGGCATACATGAGTATAAATTATCAATTTCTGCCCTATTGTTCAAATTGGGTGAAATGCTGATGATGGTAGTGATTCCATTAATATTGGCTGCGCATGGGATTGATTTTCCATATGAGGAGGTACTTGGCAAGCTTGGAGCAACCATTGTTGCTTGGGTATTTTTGGTATGGGATATTGAATTTACCTATCATTATTTGAAGTATACTTTATTGATGAATGATTTGGTGCATCCTGAGCTGAATCAATTGGACAAAATGCTGCAAGATTTAAATAACGATGTCAGTAAACTCTCTTCTTTAGAGCAGGGGCTCTTATATGAGGATGGTAGCTCAGAAATGCATGAGGATTTGCCATTGGCATCTGATTATCTGTCTTATCTACGCCCTTCTTTTTAACTCCCTACGTCATCCCGAGCGAAGCGAGGGATGATGGGGCGTTACAAATCACTGTACAAGCAATCCTAAAGTTCTAAGCAATTCAGTCGTTATATACATCAAGTCATTCATCGTGAGTTAAGAAACATGAGCCGTCAAATAGAGCAAAATGATTGCCAACGCGTTGCTTTGGTGTCTGGAGGCATGGGTGGTATTGGCACAGCAATTTGCCAAGCTTTGGCTGACTCTGGCAAGAAAGTAGTGACGACCTATCATAAAAGTGGCGATCACGCACATGCTGAGCGTTGGCAGGAAGAGCAAAAAAACGCGGGATTTGATATCGATAAAATTTATGTTGATATTGCAGATCCGATTGCTTGCCAAGATGCAATCAGTGAATTGCTACAGCGCTATGTGAAAATTGATATTTTAGTCAATAACGCCGGAATAACACGAGATAAATTGTGTCATAAAATGGCGATTGAAGATTGGCAGCAAGTGATTAGTGTAAATTTAAACAGCGTTTTTTATTTAACGCAACCGGTTTTAGATTCTATGATGCAGCATTCGTATGGGCGTATTATTAATATTTCTTCTATCAATGCGCAAAAGGGCCAGCGTGGTCAGGTGAATTATTCTGCTGCGAAAGCTGGCATGCATGGGTTTACCAAATCATTGGCACAAGAAGTAGCCAATAAGCACATCACAGTGAATACTATATCTCCAGGATATATTAATACTTCAATGGTTATGGCTGTGCGGCAAGATGTCCGAGAAAACATTATTGCACAAATTCCTGTCGGTCGTTTAGGGGAGCCTGCAGAAGTTGCTCGTGTCGTTGCGTTTTTAGCAGATGATGCGTCAGCATTTATTACGGGATCAAATATTCCAGTCAATGGCGGGCAATACGTATCTTAAAAAAGATAGGGCATACAATAGAGTAGGGTATTAGAAATAGAAAAACCCAGAGTTTATAAAAACATCCGGGCTTTTTTATGGTCTGTTATACTATCTTATTATCTCACACTAAATATGCCTATTTTCTGTAATTCGTTACACATATACATAGGTATGCTGTGTGTCGCTTCTAGAAAATAAACCTACTTTGGCTTAAGCTAACAAAATGTTAACAATTCCTATGCCACTAAAACTGAAGTTAATTAAACTAATTCAACTTCTTCAGCTTGAGGACCTTTCTGACCTTGTGTTGATATAAATTTCACTTTAGCGCCTTCAGCCAAGGTTTTGAAACCATTGCCTTGAATTGCACTGAAATGAACAAAGTGATCTTTTCCGTCTAAATCGGATTGAATAAAACCAAAGCCTTTAGCTTCGTTAAACCACTTGACTGTACCGGTAACCTTACCTTTATCTGACATTTCTCTTTTACCTTAATGAACTGGAAATCCATTTTAGCACTATAGGTATATCTTTGCCAAGCTTTTTATAGGAGCTGTAGAAAATTCCACTATCTTAGCTAAAGAGCATTGATTTGTTGAGCTTGAAAGGTGCTTTGATTACGCTAAAAGGCTCAAGTCGAGTGATAGATTTAATCTATTCACTTAATGCGTTAATATGCCCTTTTTTGATCTAAAGGATCTCCATGCCAATTTTATTGCTTCAAAGCAATCATCAAAAAACCATTTATATTTTAAACGAGATGGAGTCAGTAGTATTTCAGTCAGAGCATAGTGGTAAAGGGATGATCACAAACATTCGTGACTGTTTGTCCTCAGATTTGGCAGGGCTCAATGTGTATGCGGAAGGGCGGTGTATAGAGACTCCTTGGCCATTTGATAATCATATTTTTTCTGAAGCATTAATTCAAAAAATAGCGCCCTGCGTTGCTTTGGAGCAAATGGATATCATTAACCAAGATATTACTCTTCAAGACATAGAAAATAGTAACAAATGTCTGCGTACTTTTATTCCAATATGCAAAGACAGAGAATTTATCGTAATGTTTCTCAGAAAAGGACATGAGCAAGATCTTTTGTTTCATCTTCATAATCCAAATCAAATATATCATTGGGGTATTCCAAGTGTACCGATTTGTCATGTACCCATGGTTTATTTTGATTTGGCTATCAGCGAGTGTTTGCATGAAAATGCCAATATAACTTGGCAACCTTCAGTAGCAGGTACCTATCAACGTGTCATCAAGAGCATGGAAGACAAATTAACCTGGTTAGGTACACCAGATGATTGTTATTTCAACTTGATTTTGCCTTTTTTAAGCATGCTCGGAACGCTCCATGAACGACAAGTCAATCACGGTGATATCACTGATGATAATGTGGTTATGTCAGAAGAGAGGCAGCAACTATTCTTTATTGATTTTGAAACGCTTGGTTCTATGCCTTATGTAGATGAAGTAGATAGGGATCAAAATGACGTGGATTATTATTTCTGGCATATGGAAAGACTCTATGATCTAGCCTGTTTATCCTATGCCATTACTAATTTGGCCGATCGGTATTTTCCAAATATAAAAAAAACGGATTGTATCATTCAATATTTTTCTCAACTAGGTGCCGCGTTGGAGGAAGTGTGTGATGAGCGTGATAGTTATTGGGATGATAACAATGAGTTTGAACTTGATATCAATTGTATTGAACGACACATGCACCTCACTGTTACAAATGTTGCAGCCAGAGTGCGGCAATTGCATACAACACGTATTGCAATACTAAAATCTTCAGACAGCGTTGTCAAAGTGGGTGAAACCAATGCTGATGCGTGTGATCCTAAAAAATTAGTGCGAAAATTTTCAATATATTGTGAAGAAAAAGGCACTGAAGCGATGAGTGAAGCTGAAATAAAAAAACAGGCTGTCGCTTCAAAGCCAGCTTGGCCTTTATGACGACTTTACAAGAAAGTCATTCAAGACATGATGCTTTATCTTGAAATGATAACCAAACCCTATGGTGCTGGGTAATAATTGTGGTTTAATAAAATAAAAAAGGATTTTAAAGCACATGAATATACCTGATTTGCATACCATTTTGTTAGTGATCCAACATAGCATTTCTTTATGCGGTGCTTTGGTTATTTTAGCTGGAGTGATTAGGGCACTGATAAAATATGTCCATTATTCTTTTGGGCATCGCACTACTCAAAAAAATATTGATATCAATCAAATTCGCTTGAATTTGGGGTTGGTGCTTGCCTTGGGTTTAGAGTTTATTATTGCGGCAGATTTAATTGGCACCACAACCGCACCGGATTATTACTCGGTTGGCATTGTTGCAGCCATTGTGTTAATTCGTACGGTATTGAGTTATACCTTAGATCGAGAAATTAACGCGCTTAGAAAAATAGAACAATGCAATCCGGGAAAATAAGTTAAGGTAGGCGGAGCCGTTCGATGCAACTTATAATAGATGAGGAATACCAATAAATGCAGCAACCCATTGAAGCTTTCTGTGGGTTGTTATGTTGATGACAAAGTCTATTTTGCATATGATTCCCTATGAGCAGTTAAGCTTTTTTATAAGACGAGAAGTGTTAGGGAGCGCTCCTAAAGTTTTTTACAGTCCTCTCAACCTTAATTTGAGCACAAATTTTCAATATACTTCGATCTGCTCCCTCTCCCGCGCTAAGAATTTGAGTAGTATGATTAATGTGTGATAATGTTTTTTCGCGGGACGAGGGTTGGGGAGTGGGAATGTCACGGATGGTCATTGACGATGTGATGTGGTCTTGTTTAGAAAAGTTTCTCCCAAAACCCAAAGAGCGTCATTGTAAGGTTGATCGCCCTATCCATAAAGGAACATTGTTGAGCGCTTTTTTCAGAAAATTAAACGCTTTAGAAGGATTGCTACAAGATATGATAAAACAGCCAGAATGTACCTCACAGACGCGATGGTTGTGAGTATATTATTACTCGTTTCCGCAGTTTTTGACATTAAGAGGTCAAGAAATAATGCATCAGGTGGCCTTCTGATATCGCAGTGATAGCGTTGGCTCTATTCGACCTTCCATCAGTTCTTTGAGTTTATCAAATTCCTTTTTTGGCTCTTCCGCGTTAACAATATGGCTAACACCATCAATCAAAGCTGTTGCATTAATATGCTCTATCAGGCAAGCAACAGGCATCCCTAGTATCATGTTTCTACGATACCACCACTCATTTGATTAAAAAAATCACATTGGGGTTTTTTATAAACCCAGTTTATAATGGTGTTTTTAATATTTGTGGGAGTTATCATGGCGCTAACGGTGGTTTATTGGAGAAAAGCGTGGGACAGCGCACAAAGTGATCTTTTAAGAGCAGATGAAGATGTGGGAAAGACATTGAGTCTATTAGCAAAATATGCGGCATACTCTAAATCGCTTATGGCGTTTGGTTGGCATAAAGATATAGTGGGTACGACACTGCATTTTTTTTCGAAACGATGGTCCGATCAGTATGTCACTCAAGTTGGCGATGCTATTTCTAATTTTTATCACGCGTCCGGTGAAGATCGTCTTGAGAGAAAGTTTCATAATGTGGAATTTATTTTGGCAAGAGTTAAACAAGAAATAGCTAATACACCTCTGGATTCAAACGATAATCTAGCCAAAATTCTAGAAGTGATATGTGAAAAAACGACGATTGATTACGCAAGCTTAGATGCTGATGCGATAGTCAATGATTATGAAAGTAGGCCAAGTGCAAGGCGCATTCAGACGGTTGAGGCTTTAACTCTGAGAGCAGATATGATAGACCCCAGCGTACCTGTGGTTAATTCTATCAACCGATGCAATTAATGAACATGTAAATTCGATCTTGTCGTAAATTTGATTGTCTATGTGTTGACCACCATCAAGCTCGATAATTAGTCGTTTTTCAAGACAGACAAAATCAACAATGTACGTGCCTATTGGGACCTGTCTTTTAAATTTAAATCCGAGTCTATTGGCTCGAAGATGATACCAAAGATGCCGTTCAGCATCGGTGCTGTTTTTTCGTAAATCGCAAGCGCGTTGTCTTAGCGTAGATTTTTCCATTTCCCTCTCCCCAACCCTCATCCCGCGCAGGACATGGTCCGACCCGGTCACATCGGTAACAAAAGTGACCGGACACATAGGTAACAGTTAATCTACATCCAGACAAATAGCTAGGAGTGTCTGTGATGCCTTGGATAGAGACTGAACCTATGAACGAAAAAATTAAATTTATTTCAGCGCACCTCAATAATGAAGAAGCCATATTTCTGGAATTATGTGAACGTTTCAATATTAGTAGTAAAACGGGCTATAAATATATCAACCGATACAAGGAAGAAGGGATTGATGGTCTCAAAGAACGCTCAAAAGCGCCACATGTTCAAGCAAATAGAATGGCGTGGCATATTGAACAGAGCATCCTTGATGTAAAGAACCACCATCCAAATTGGGGCTCTAAAAAGATAAAGCATTGGTTGCAGCAAGAAAGAAGCAATATATTATGGCCTGCAAAAAGCACTATTGATGATTTATTAAAGCGTCATGGTTTGGTCACTCGAGCTAAACGAAAGCGAAGCGTAGCACCTTACACGAAACCGTTTGTTGTATGTGGTCAATCCAATGATTCATGGAGTATTGATTATAAAGGCCAATTTTTATTAGGTGATAGAGCAATTATGCTATCCGTTAACAGTGACTGATAATTTTAGCCGTTACTTGCTAGCTATTGAAGGTTTCGGACGAGTTTCTGGTGCAGAAGTAAAAAGAACGCTTATCAAATTATTTTCTGAGTATGGATTACCATTGGCTATTCGAAGTGATAACGGAGCTCCTTTCGCGAGTCATGCTGTAGCGGGATTATCAGAGCTTGCTGTTTGGTTGATAAAATTAGGTATAGTACCTGAACGTATACGTAAAAGGCATTCTGAAGAAAATGGCCGACACGAACGAATTAAAAAAGAGACTGCCTCGCCACATCAGTATAATCAATCTCAACAACAGCAGCGATTTAATGTCTTTAGAACTGAATTTAATGAACAAAGACCTCATGAAGGGATTGATTTTAAACGTCCCTCTTGGTTATACATGCAATCTACTCGTGAATTTCCGTCAAAAATACCGGCTGTTGAATACGGTAATGATTTTGAAATAACCAGAAAAATTCGAACAAATGGTACGATGAAATGGCGAGGAAAAGAACTTTTTGTTTCTGAAACCCTGATTGGCGAAACAATTGGCATGAAGCCACATAGCGAGACAGAATGGCTTATGTATTTCTCATTCTTACCGTTGGCTATATTTGATGAAAAAACTCTCAAAGTTAATAAATTATGATAAAGTAATGTTACCGATGTGACCAGGCATCTTTGTTACCTATGTGCCGGTCACACACATTTTATCATGCTACTCAAATTCTTAGCGCGGGAGAGGGGGTAGATCGAAGTATACTGAAAATTTGTGCTCAAATTAAGGTTGAGAGGACTGTAAAAAAACTTTAGGGACGTTGCCTAATGAAAGTTAGACTTATTAGAAGATTGCGGCTCTTCTTGCGAGTTGACATGCTTGATATACATCGATGCCACTTTGGCCCCTGATATAATCGTGAAGGGCGATAAAGGGGGACCAGTAAGCGGTGACAGTGCACTAGCAAGTAACGCAATCGGAGGAAATTGTAAAACTGCAGCAAGAAACCCTGCCCCTGGCATTTTGGCGGCCGATTCTGCTTGTGCAAAAACGCCTCCCAAATTGGCCGGCATGGCATTCATCATACTCCCAGCCTGTGCATTTGAGGATGCCGCTTTTGCTCCTGCCATGATGACCTCAGGCGAGACAGTCATACCAAAACGCGCAGCCAACACACTGATTTTTTTAGCGAATTTAGGTTTTTGTAACATCGAAAAAAATTCCAGCTCGGCTGCAATTTTGGTATCAATCTCCGCTTGTGTTTGCTTGTTTTTTGGCATGCAATTTCATGCTCGTAACAGATTGAATATTCATGATATATTCATTTAATGACAAGTTGCAAGCTTAAGAACTGCACCAGACCCTAGGCAAGAGGAAAGGCAGTTGATAGTTAGTCCGTAATAATCTTAACATTGGTTGCACATGGTCCGCGATCACTGGTTTTACATTCATAGCTGATTCGCTGTCCTATTTGTAATTCTTTATATCCAGCGATTTCAACTTCAGAGAAATGCACAAAAACTTCACCATTATTGTTGTCTGCGGTAATGAATCCATAACCCTTGCTCTTATTATAGTGACTCACGGTTCCAGTTTGCATCGGCGTATTCCTAAAATAAGTGAGGATATTTGGTTTTTTCCAATTTAGCTAGTTTAATCTAAAAAGAACGATAAGAGGGCGGCTTGTGCGTGATTAAAATATAATCACAATCCGTCAGCAGTGATTTTCCGAGATTAGCGGTTATCTCCCTTATAGACTAGTTACTTTAATTGAGTTGGCTTTACCATTGCTCTCCAAGCCAGAACATTATCTTTAATCTCAATATTGTTTTGATATAATGATGGCCGTTGTGACGAGATTAACTGGTCCTAATAATGGAAGACACTGTGAAAAAAACACTACAAATTACAAATATAGCCCAGATCAGTAAAAAAATTGCTTCTCTTGCCTTACCTATGGCGGGAAGTCAGCTATTGAATGTAGCAAGTGGATTTTTATGCATGGCTCTGTTGGCTGTTTTAGGTCATCAAGTACTTGCAGCCAGCGCGCTGATTTTTACAACGCAATTATCTATTATGGTTAGTGGTATGGCGATACTATTTTCTTTAGGTGTTTTAATAAGCCATGCTTATGGTGCAAAAGATAGTGCTGCCATTGGTAACTTAGTTCAACAAGGCTGGATTTTAGGAATTATTATTAGTATTCCTGTCATGCTATTTTTTTGGAACATAGGTAGCTTAATGTTGTTCCTTGGTCAATCAAAAGAAATATCCATGATTGTTCAAGTCTATTTTCATGCTTTTGTATGGGCTGTTATACCAGGCTTTTTATCTACTTGTAACATGCAGTTTGGTTATGCAATACATAAAAAGACATTGATGGTTACAAGTAGTGCTTTAGGCGTGTTGGTGTTATTAATTACGGCTTATATTTTAATATTTGGCAAATGGGGTATGCCTGCCTTAGGTGTCGCAGGCTTGGGTTATGCCACAGCTTTGCAGTATGTTTGTTTTTTTATTTTGACTACCTCCTATTTCTTTTTTAAAAAAGAATTTGCCCAGTTTCATTTGTTTCACTATCGTGCCCATAAGCAATGGGCGCATTTAAAGCAAATATTTACGATGGGCTGGCCTATTTGTACGCAAATGGGGGGTGAAATGCTGTCGTTTTTTATAAGCGGCATTATGATTGGCTGGTTAGGTACGATACCTCTGGCAGCATTTCAGGTCATCAATCAGTATTATTGTTTGGTTATCATCCCCATTTTTTCATTATCACAAGCTAGTGGTATTTTGGTAGGGCATGCACGGGGTGCCAAGCAATATCATGAGATAAATAAAATCAGTCATGCAAGTATAGGTATTACGTTTATCATTAGTCTTATAGTCGCCATAGTTTTTTTATTATACCCAACTCAACTGGTGTCGTTTTATATGGATGTGAATAATCCCAATAATACATCCACTTTACAATTAACGATTGTGTTGTTTAGCATCATTGCGTTTTCACAAATTTTAGATGCGTTTCGTAACGTCATAATAGGCATTCTACGTGGTTTGATGGATACCAAATTGCCTATGTATATGAATTTATTTGCCATATGGGGGTTAGGAATGCCTTTAAGTTATGCATTGGCATTTCCGCTTCACTTTGGTGCTATCGGCTTTATTATTGGCAGTATGGTGGGTATGTTGGGTGCAGCAATGATGATGGTTTTTCGTATGCGTACTTTAAGTAAACGATATTAATCACAATTTCAACCTTATTGTAAATCCCGAGCGAAACGAGAGATTTCCCAGAAGTGGAAAGGTCTTTAGGGTCTGTTGACATTAATTTAATACGTCCCACTTCAAGGAGATCTCCCGTTTCGCTCGGGATGATGTGTGGTTACAAATAAGTTTAAAGCAAATATCGCATGCTTAGGATCTTATTGCACTTCACTTTGAACTGCCTGCCAGTTTTTGACTTGAGCTTGTCCTTTGACCGAAGGTGGGAGCTTATTCAATTCTGTTTCTGCTTCTTCACGAGTGGAATAGCTACCGTGCACGCCTACATAAGAGCCTGATTGTGAACGAGCTTCAGCGCTACGGCTTGATTTTGGCATCTGTTGTAGTGTATTCGCAACCGCTGCTGGTCTGGGATTTTTTGTGACTTGAATTGTGTAGTCACGTGGATTTTGTTGTTCGATCCAGCGTCTGTCCTCATCTTTTGAAACGGGTGGAGTATTTGCTATGCCTAAATGATAACTTTCAGGTACCACAACGTTCTGTGGATACGGAATTTCATTGTTGTTGTGATAAGACGTATTGAACGATGAATCATATTCTTCTGGGTAGGGTTGTGTTGAATAATTATAATCATTCGGTGTATCCCAGAAATATTTATTTTCTGAAGAAGTACCATCAATAAAACAACCAGATAGACAGAGCGCACATAAACAAATGACGCAACACTTTAATAATCGATACGCAAAATGGTGTTTTGTCGGTTGTGTAGGGGTGTGTGAGTAGTTGTCAAATGTTTGCATGATACCTTCCTTAGGAGCGTGTCCGCTTATGTTAGAGTGTCTAGACTAAAAAAAAAGCAAGTTGTCATCGAACCCTAACGGTTGCACATAATTTTATTTTCCTACTATGATTATCTGCAGTTTTGCAATAAACTTAAGCAAATATTAAAAAAAGTTACTTATGTGGACTCAACGTCGCTCAGGCCAAACGCATCAACGCGGTCATCTAGATCGCCGCAATCCTTATGAGAGAGATAGAACTCGCGTGATTCACTGTCCGGCATTTCGCCGACTGCAACGTAAAACTCAAATTTTAGGCACAGATGAAGGCGACTTTCATCGTACGCGCTTGACGCATTCTTTAGAGGTTGCGTCTATCGGAACAAGCATTGTTCGTAGTTTGCATATGACGCGTCCTGATAATGAGCTGATCAAACTGTTACCAAATGATGATTTGATCACTGTAATTTGTTTGTTGCATGATATTGGACATCCGCCTTTTGGACATGGTGGGGAAGTTGCCTTGAATTATATGATGCGGGAGTATGGTGGTTTTGAGGGTAACGCTCAAACCTTACGCTTGCTTACCAAGGTGGATACGAGCTATGGCCAATATGGGTTGGATCTAACTAGGCGGTCATTGCTAGGGATTTTAAAATATGCTGTGCCTTGGTCGCGGGTTGTGGCTTTGTCTTGGCCGGATTCGGAAGTAGATGTCAAAAAAATGTTTCGAATTAACGACTGGTTACCACCCAAAGCATATTTTGATACGGAACAACCAGAAGTGGACTGGATGATAGCGCCATTTTCTATCGCCGATCGAACCCTGTTTCAAACCATGCGTCATATGCCGGGTAAGTATCAACATGGCTTGTCAGCCTATCATAGTTTTGATTGCTCGATTATGGATATCGCGGATGATATTGCGTATGGTGTGCATGATTTAGAAGATGCTATTCATTTACGTCTGATTACTCGTGACCAATTTGATACGTTGGCATTGCGTCAAGTTTTATCTGAGACGCCGTGGGCTGCTCAACCTTCTCAGTTACTGGATGCGCTATTTTCGCACTCCTTGTCAACACGTAAAGAAGCGATTGGGGAGATGGTCAATTATTTTATCACGGCCGTTGATATTTCTCTGGTACAAGCCGAATTTGAACATCCTATGTTACAGTATAATGTTGTACTGCATTCCGCAGCGCTGCCTTTTTTAGATTATTGTAAAACGTGTATTTACCAGTATGTGATTGACTCACAGGCTGCTAGAACATTTGAGTATGGTGGTCAGAAAGTCGTGTTGCGATTGTTTGAAGCATTCGGGTCAAACCCGGAAAATTTATTAGATGCTAAGAATCGGTTGTTGTTTCAGGAAGCACAAGATACAGCTAGCGCACAGCGAGTTATATGTGATTATATTGCCAATATGACAGATGAATACGCCTACCGAATGCATGAGCGCTTATTCGGCTTTAACACGCGCACCATTTTTGAAAGATTATGATGGCGTCCCCAAGGGGATTCGAACCCCTGTTGCCGCCGTGAAAGGGCAGTGTCCTAGGCCTCTAGACGATGGGGACAACTATGTGTAACTACTTGCTCCAAAGAAACAAGCTACATGACAGTATTTGCAGTCTTGCTTTGGTGGAGCTAGGCGGGATCGAACCGCCGACCTCTTGCATGCCATGCAAGCGCTCTCCCAGCTGAGCTATAACCCCAAACTGTCAGATG
>CAISKC010000367.1 GCA_903885895.1 uncultured Legionella sp. | reverse complement strand
GCACCAAATACAAAAGATTAGATTTTGAATGGAAAGTAACCTGGGGGTGGTTAGCACATATTCTCAATAATACACAACCATTTGCTAATTATCATTTATCAAAGGCACAAAAACAAGAACTTGGTAAATGGTGTTGGGACCATTGGGAAACAATGCGTAATACCAGTTATCGCACCATTGAAGAAATGGCCGAATATATGATCGAATATCCAAATAGTTACGAAGATGTATGGGAAAGCAGCTTTTTGAAGGTAAAAAAATAAAATGGCGAAGAAAAATATTTTAACTCCAGAGTTAATTGATCTCCTACCAACAAATGATCAAATTAAAAAAGGTATTGGTAACGCAAAACAAGCAGAAAAAATTAGTGGACGTAAACGACCAGATCAAAGTGCTCGCATGAGTGGAGATGGGAACTCAATGGCTGGCAAAGAACATCCTAATAAAGGTAAATCTATGCCACAGATTAGCAAAATGATTAAAGGTAAGGCTAAACCAGAAGGACATGGTGCTAAAGTTAGTGCCGCCAAAAAAGGCGTGCCAATACCTAAATTGCAAGGAAGAAAAAAGCCAGAACATTCTAGAAGGCTTAAAGAAAATAATCCTATGTTTAGGCCTATTAGAACTCCGCATGGCGATTTTATTTCGATTAGATTCGTTATCGCCGATGAAAAAATCAGAGGGATGAAAAATGTAGAACGCAGGGTGCGTAAACTACTTAACACTCCAAATTCTGGATACTATTATATAAAGGAAAGTAAATGAGTAATCAACACCCACAATCTCGCAGACTGCGAGACCTATTGGCACAAATTAAAAGCTCTAGCTCTAAGGATCCTAATAGTGCTTCATTTGAAAATTATGAACCAGAATTAGATCCTTCTCGAGTATATAACAGTCATGTATTATATCAAGAAGCGGCAACTAAAATCACCGCCGAACAGGACATAAATTTAGTAAGAGAAATTGCGCTATACTATTTGAATTGTTGTTGTTCAGTAATGCCAGACCATGCGGCTACAATGGTATTTGAACAAATGGAAGGGATATCATGAATTATCAACAATTAGTAGAGGCCGGATACAAGTATGTGTGTTTACAGCACAATACAGGTAAGTCTATAGCAAGCATCTTAAAGATTGCCGTTGTAACCGACAAGGTGCTCGAAGGTTATGAGTTTGATCTTAAAGAAGGTGAAAACAAGGATATAGCAGTCTATAACCAAGTTTAGAAAGTTTTAAAAAGTAACCAAAAGCGCACTTTAGGGTGCGCTTTTTTGTTTGCACTTATCTCCATGATGCTTGGCATAGTTTGCAGTATCCATTATTGTGCTGCAATGCGGACAAGTTTTTTTTATTTGACTCGGATGCCGCCCCTCTGCCACTCTTTTTAAATTAGAAGCAGTTGCGGCCCTACTTAATTCTTCTTTGCTTTTATTATAGATAGGATTATTTCCATTTTGCCAATGGTGGGTTCCTTCTCTTGATCGCCTAGTTGAAACAGCATTTACACCGGCCCATGGATGATTTCCGTCCCTAACTCGTTTAAGAGCAGAATTTTTTGCTAATTTAGATAATTCTTCCGGTGATAAATTCATGCGATATGCCATTTTAAAACAAGCTCCGTATTCTTTGAGAGCGTAGTGTATGTCATAGTGTTCTTGTATTGTAACTGCTTTTAAATTTGTTGGGGTATTATTACTATGATTGCCATCTATGTGATGCACATCATAGCTACGCCCATTAGTATCTGTGGGAATTGGCCCGTGGTGTGTTTCGTAGATTTTACGGTAGTTTTTAGTGTTGCAGTAAATACACATGCTGATTGCTCCTTTAAGCGTTAGAGTAGTTGG
>CAISKC010000366.1 GCA_903885895.1 uncultured Legionella sp. | reverse complement strand
GCCATAAAGCAAGCGGGCTGTTACGAGTCGCAATACGCAGTTTTGCAATCAACGACCAAACTCTTTCGTTTTGGTGTGTTCGGTAGCTGGTGTGCGTGCTTCTTCTTTAGGTAAGACATTTTTACTGAAAATACCTTGCATACAAGCGCGAAACGCGCGACGTGAATTTAGTTCTTTTAGCTTGTCTAGTTTTGTGATGGACGCTTCATCTGGTACATGTTTGATACTTTTACGTAAAGCCAGCACTGCATCATTGAAATTATTTAAAAGTTCATGGGAATAAGAGCAATTGTATAAAGCAAGCGCCTTGTCTGCTGGTGAGTCTGCACGTCTTTCTAACAATTCAAAATAATATAATGCTCGCTCAACTTTTCCTAGAAAAGTAAGACAGACACCGATTTGATTAAGTACCGACGGTTCATCACAGTCAAGTTTTTTTGCTTGAATGTAATAACCCAGGGCTTCAGAATAAAGATTGAGCATGTAAAGATAGTCGCCCATATCCGCCAGACTCCAGACATGCGAGCGTTGTTTC
This sequence comes from uncultured Legionella sp., assembly GCA_903885895.1. Lineage (GTDB taxonomy): Bacteria > Pseudomonadota > Gammaproteobacteria > Legionellales > Legionellaceae. The sequence continues at coordinate 4,409 of CAISKC010000366.1, read as the reverse complement.
TGAGGGATATAATCCGGATTTCCACAATGAGTCAATGCAAGTTCTGTTTGCCCAATGGCAGCTTGGAGATTTTGATATTCGGGCGTGACTGGAATTGCCATATTTAATATTTGTCAGCAAGTGGTGCGATAATTCTGCCAGGTTTTTTTTCGATATACAATAGGAGAACGCGACAATTCCTTGGGCGCTGTTGTCAATGCTGTTATCTTGGCCAAAATGTCGTTTTGGCTCAAGTTAGCGCAATCAAGGGTTTTAGTAACCTATAGAGTATTCGCTATAGGTGGTGGCACATGCGAAGCAGCAACCAGGGCATTCCCACCTTGTGCTCTACTTTGAAAAAATGAATAACAGGTTTTGCTCAGTATGGGCAACAATAGCAAAGACCCTGCCGTGATCATGCCTTTTGCACAAGTCGCTACCAATGCACCAGAAAGAATGCTTAATGAGATACTGCCTAATAGGCTTAGTCCTGCAAGTAATAATACGGTTCCGATTGCGATAGGGAGTGGCTGCGTCATCCACTGTAACCATGTTGTTGCAGAAAACCAAGACTCATTAGGACCGTAGTGCTGATTGGCGACTTGTCGAGGTGCCCAACCAGGTGATGTTGGTACTCGGTTGCTTGGTGCAGAAGCAGCAAGATGGCGACCTTGTAATATCTCATTGACGGTTAATTTGAAGTCCTGATAGTTAGGATTTAATACTAAATCAGGTCGATACTTTAAAGACCACCAAGCCGGCAAACGGTCTGCCATAAGCCCTTGATAGTCTTCTAACAGGTGATGGGTTTGGCAATGAGTGACAATATGTTCAGCAAAAGTCTCGAAGGGGCCATCGAATGCTCTCAATTGCTCCAATACCATACGATTAAACATGACCGAGTTCCGCAGAATTTTGGCTTGCTCAGCGTCTTCTGTAAAAATATCTGCAAACGATGTTTCAATATTAAATGGGAATTCGCGTGCATAGTTTGGGCTGAGATATTCAATGTAGCACGCTGTTCCTGCAGAGGTGCGTAATGCGCGGCCTCCTATTTGATTTTTTTCATCGTATGAAAAAGAGTGATTCAATAACGTTTGTAATTGCGCATAAAAATGTTGCAACTCCGAGGCAGTAGCACCCATCCTTCCTAAGGGCTCATGTATGGCGAGCCTTGAAGCATCCACAATCGCACCAACAAACTCATGAGAATAGCCAGTTTGCTGCGCCTCTGTGCCGAGTAAAATTTGGGATCTGCCGTCTTCGAATGTGTTAGCGTCGTTAGTCACCAATGTTTCTATGGGTAGTTCTGCTTCGTATAAAGCGGTCGCTAGAGCAAGCGCGTTATTTTTATAGTTCAGTATGAGTTGCGTCAAAATTTCTTGCAGCTCCGTACAATGTAAAGAGCGATGTACATAATGTCGCACATCGGTTTCTGAGATGAGATCAGGGCTGATGTTGCGAAGCGAGCGAACAATATCCTGCAAGGCAGGGATCTCTGAATAGCGTGTAGGCTGTTGAAAGGCTGCTAATAGAGAGACAGGTACATCGAGGGCATGTAAGGTATTTTGTAAACCAACCAGCTCTGATAGTTCCTTGGATGCGCCACTTTTTTGTAAAAGGAATTCGAGGTAATGTATCAATAATTGATTGCGAATCGCGTGTAAATGGAGGTCATGGTGCGTACGCTCTATGTCAATATCTAGCGATGGATAAGCTTGGGCTGTTTTAGAAAATACAATGCCTTTGGAGACGGGGCACCAAGTATTGCCTAGAAAGTAATCCGGCCATATTCCTTGTGACTGCTCAAGCATGAGACTCGTAATTTTAAATTTTTTGGTCAATTGCCGTTGAATCATATTTTGCAGTGGCAAAGAATACAGCGTGTGTTGACCAAAAGCGTTTCTAGCGATTTGATTGACGGTACCACTCATGCCTATCCTATGAGGTAAAATCTGACCAAATTCTTGGTTTAAATAAGCTTGCGTGATCTGATTCGCTCGTTGATAAAGGGGATGGTTGGGATCGTATAAAAATTGATAAGCCTCTTTATGAATTTCATCCGCTAACATCAATGCACTTAATATTTGCACTAATCTTTGCTGGATCAATGTTCTACTGATGGTCGTAGTTTGCGGATTTAAAAGATAAATACCTTCTTGATAATCAACAGTTAGCATCACCTGTCCGGCGCTGCGCGCAAGATGTTCTAGATATGCTACGAATCCTTCTGGGTTGAACACCGGGACATGTGTGGATAAGAGTTTGGCTGCATTGCCTTCCAGTCGTCCAGATAAAACCAATCCGAGATTGCCTGCCATGTGATCGACAGCCTCCGCCATGGTTGCGCCATATCGACTATCAATATCTTGTGGCTGCGCTAGTTGGGCAAGTTGTTGCGCAATATCATGACGTAAGTCATGTAGCAATTGGTAATTATAGCGTAATGACGCTTGCAATATCTGGTCGTATCCTGCTTGGTGCCGGTACTGACTACGCGCATCAATCTCAATCGGTAGCGTCGAAAAAATTTCATTGAGATATAGAAAATAAGCACGATGCTCTAAAAAGTTCATGGGCTCTTTTTTTTCTGCGCCGCGTCTTAATTCTGTGGCGGCGGGCTCTAGTAAATAAGCAATTTGCGTTTCAATCTGCTGTTGTGTATGAGTATTCGCTAATCCGCCGCCATTTGCTAACAAAATGGCTGCTCTGCAATCGCTTAAACAAGCAATTTTCAGTAGAACATCACGTATCGCCACTAGTCTTTGCAATGTGTCTTGTTTATAAGAAAATTTTTGTTGTAATAATTTTTTTAACAGCTCAGCATTCATGTTCTTCAGGTTGATCTGAGCCATCTTCGTTGTTCGCAGAGACCGGGGTAGATCTACTTGTTGATCATAGTAAATCTGATTTTGTTGACTTGGGTACATGGGTTGTATCGGCGCATCAATTCCTCTAAATAAAGAATTGTTTTCTGCTTGCTCCTTGTTGACACCCTGGATGATTTTTTCTAAATCATCGTACAAACGTCTTAATGCGGTGATGGGTGACAAACCGGTTTTTTGCATAATTAATTTTTGGCCTTCTATCAACAATAATAGGCGCTTGATATCGATACTGTTTTGATACAGACGGCATTGAGCTGAGTTATCATATAGCTCATTCATAATCACAAAAGGATGTAATCCGACTGCACGGCAATATTCTAGAATGCGATTTTGTAATCCTGTCTCAATATAATCTTTGACTCTGGATACTTCCTGTAATGCGGTTTGTGCATATCCTTGATAGCGTTGGATAAATGCGGCATCAGGCATATCAGATGAGCCTGTGATGGCGCTTGCTTTGATTTGCGATACATCATCTTGTTTGTTGATAACACGAACCATGACGTCTGCGATGGCTTTATCAGGTGTCATACAAAACGGTGGCGCATAGTTGGGGTCAAGATAAGATTTAGATAATGATTTTAATACCGTATTAATGATATATGTTTTTCCAGCGCCGACGCCCATGTCCACAATAGACATATGTGCACTAGTCGGCAAACGGTTAGGTTGGTTGTTGGCGCGGATTCTTTGATAGACGTCGGTGACTAATTGAACTAGTTCTACTTGATAATCGTATAAACGATCCACCATCAACCCAGAGTCTGCATAGAGGTACATGCCATTCACAGAAAGAATGTCTAGTCGGTAATGATTCTGTTCCAAACGAGAGCGCTGGTGATATCGCGCCCAAGGTGTGTATTGTAATGTTGTGTCGATTTGCTGCGACCAATTGCGATATGCTTGTAAACGAGCGGTTACTTCTGCGGTTGAATGACGTGATTCATGGATGCCTTCTTGAGCTTGAGTAAATCCCGGATATTCCGGATGCCAGCGATGTAACGCTTCTTGGTTAGCCTGTGTATAGCACAGTGCATACGTAGTATTTAGTTTGTGGCGTTGTTGATAATCTACCAAGTTAAAATAATATTTATCTTTGGCTGGTGTGCCGGCAAAAGAAAACTCTTCGTATCCTTTGCCTTCTTCTTGACGCATGGGTAATGAGATGCTTGGGCTATTGGGAGTCCTTAAAGTGAGTGTTTGATCCGTTGTATGGCAGGTAACTTGAGGCCCAGTGGTGAGTACCGTTTCATGATAAATATCATCTGTAATATGGTCGTTTATTAGTTGTGGTGACAAATTGTGCCATTCAAATGACCCATTAGAAATAAAGATAGGCTGGGTTCCTAAAACGGTCTCATAGCCATGCACAAAGCGAAGCTGGATCTGGTAAGCTGTAGGCATGGTTCCAAATTTTGTTTCTGCGGTTGGGACAAAGCCATTTAAACGATTAATGAATAATTGAGCAACAACCAGCTGCCCATCAATATTGTAGGCCAAATTGCGGATAATGGCATTTTTCTGCTTTGTTTTCAGAGTTTG
>CAISKC010000365.1 GCA_903885895.1 uncultured Legionella sp. | reverse complement strand
ATATATATGTACTATATCATAAATGGTCGGAACCCGCATTAGATCGCGTTTCTTCGTCAAATAATAATCATAACCTCTATACTTTTTAATATGGACTATAATAATAAAACAATAGATTACATCGCATGTATAGGGTCTCGATTTTTGGATGTTTCTTAAGATCCATTGTAATTTTATTTAAATCATTATGATGCATATTAAAACTGATAATTGAGGGCGCTTCCGGATTATTCCTCAAATCAAAAAGCCATCATTTTAGATCCTTTCATTTAAGGAGTATTGATGAAAATTGCAATTACCGGGGCATCAGGACACCTAGGAGCCAATCTACTACGGACTAAACCAATCTGTAATATGCACACGCGAGTTTTAGTACATAAGAACCCGCATGACATGACTTTGCACGAGCACGACATACATGCATTGAGCGGCCTCGATGTTGAACAATTTTCAGGCGATATAAATGATGTAGAATCCCTAAAACAGTGTTTTGATGGCATTGATTTGGTTTATCATTTAGCAGCTGAAATATCTTTAGATAATAAAAATAATCCATCCATACATGAAACCAATGTCATAGGTACGCGTAATGTTGTCACTGCCTGCCTTGATCGCAAAGTGAAACGGTTAGTATACACTAGCTCCATTCATGCCTTTAACTCTGAGCCTGTTGACCAAGCAATTGTTGAAACCAGAGATTTGCTGGGTCCAAACGATGGGGATCCCTATAGTCGTTCAAAAGCAAATGGTCTTCGCGAAATTGAGCTGGGCCAGGCAAACGGATTAGATGTTGTATCGGTTTTTCCAACAGGTATCATTGGTCCATATGATTTCCGTGGTTCTTATTTGGGTCGATTTTTTCTTGACTTATATCGCGGAGAAGTGCCATTTTTTGTTGAAGGTGGATTTAATTTTGTAGATGCTCGAGACGTCGCGACAGGACTCGTTTCTGCGAGTAAGAAAGGACGCAAAGGTGGACGTTATTTGATGGGTGGACACTATGTCTCCATTCGTGAATTGATCAATATTGTCCATGAAGTAACAGGTAAAAAAATGCCCACGGTTGTTTTGCCTATCCAAGCATTAAAAATGGTATCCCCGGTACTGTCCTTATACGCCAAACTGCTACATGATACCCACCTTTATAACGTTGTTTCACCAGTAGCACTGGAATCGTTGGAAAGTTATTTGAAGGTCAATCATAATAAATCAGCTCGTGAATTGGGCTTTAAGCCACGTTCCATTCATGAAACAGTCTGCGCAATCTATTTATGGCATGCCGAATACGGTCTATTGAAACCAGTATCTGAGAGCGAATAAGAAGAGAAGCATCACAGCGAGCGACAACCTTACGTACCCATATCATTTATTATTGACTGCCTGAACCTTTAGGTAAATAGGTCTGGCTTTGGAGAAGTGGTTCTAACCACATCTTAACTGTGGTTTCTTTTACTTCCTGAGATTCTTGAGAGCTCAGCACACGTTGACATTTACTTTCAAGCTTAGTGAGTTCTTTGGAGTCAAATTCTGATAATAGACCCACTTTATTTTGCCATTGATCATCATCTTTGAGCATGTTCGCTTTTGCTAGCAATCTTAAACAACGACCCACCAGCTCTTGATTGGGTTGCTGTACAAGCCATTTTACATTAGGGTCAGATAATAGCCCTTGGGAAAGTAAAGCCGTCAGATCTTCGTTCAAACGTTCTAAATGAGTTTGATAATAAGAACCATTAAAATGATGGGTCTGCGTTGCTACCGAACGATAGAATGATAATAATTCAGGAACAGTGGGTTTCGATGGTATTGCAGCTTTGGACGAGAATAATTTGATCCTATCATATACTTTTTGCCCCATCCCTGTAGCGGCTGCACTGAGCACTTCAGCAGTGCGTTTGAGTTGGTCTTGAGCAACTACTGCCTTTTCTCCCGCGACATCTGCCACGTCTGAGACCATATAAGCCAGTTTCGCCCCAGTGCTTGGATTTTGTATTGCAAGGTTCATGTAATCCAAAATTTTCTGCTTTGTTTGAAGGCTTGTATCATCGTTCAGCAATTGATCAAGGTTTTTTTGTTTTAAAGCAGTATTTATCTTTAATTCAGGCTCTGCTTTTAATGCAATCACGATGCTTTTCAGAAAATCGACCTCTCCAGCCAACGCTTGACTATGCATTATAATTTGCTTGGCATTACGGGGATCTAATAGATCTGCTTTATCTAAAATAAACAACCAAGCATACACTTTTTGGATTTGCTCTTCATTAGTCAATAGTAATTCGTCGAGTACAGTTTCAATACTAAGTTTACTTTTATCCAGGAGTTTTATTGCTTGTTGTACTAACGGCGGACGTACATGATCTCCGACTTTATGTTTGGTATCATCTAAAGCCAAATAAGCGCTATTTTCTTCATTATCAATTGAAAACCTTTGTATTAAGGTCTCTTCTGCATTCAAACTCAGATCGGTTTCTTGTAGTCCTGCACTAATAGTTTGTTCAAGCCAGTTCTTATTGGTCTCCGTTTGAATCCACGCTTCCGCATAAATCTCTCGAAATAGAGCTGGGTTGTCTTTATGTAGAAGTTCTAACTTCCCAATTTTAGTCAACAATTTATCAGTAGTGAATAGTCCACATTGTGACAAGATAATGATGCAACGACAACGAATTTGAGGATCCGGAGCAGCAGAGAATAAACGTAACATCGAGCTTATATTGTCTTGTGTTAATAAATTATCTTCTTGAAATAAAGGAAGCACTGCGTGAAATGACTGCAAAACCGCGGGACTGTAGGCATCAAGATCTTCCTCTTGCATCTCAATACCAATAGACTGTAGCTTTTGAGATACGCTTCGCGCTATTTGCTCATCAGGCAAAGCACTCAAAATAATGATAGGACTTGAATCAGTAGATTGAGATCGTGTCCGAGATGCCGACCGACTCCTAGAGGATTGCATAAAACGATTAAACCTTTTTTGATCTCTACTTGAATATGATTTTTCTATGTTTAAAATGGATTGCAGCAACTGATTGTTTTCAAGTAAGCGAGTTTGATTATCAAAAATGGATTGGATATTCTCGGGAGTGAGCAAACTGATTTTTTCTAAATGCTGCAACAGTGTCACTATCTTCTCATTGTTCACATTCGTTAACAGATTTTTTTGCTGAGATTCACTTAATTGATCAAATATTTCCATAAACTTACGCTCATACAGATATTTAAGATTTTCAAATACTTGTTGATTTAATTCTAATGATTCGATGATGTTGAGACTATTGTCACTGAGTTTAGAAACAATCATCCAATTAGGTTTGTGGATCATCCATTGTGTGCCATCAATGCCAATTTTCCCTAATCTGATGAGTAAATTCAAAGTAGATAAAGTAATTAGTTGTTTTTTGTTTGATTCACAGATGTGTTGTAAAGTCAGTTCAGGTATATCAGTGATATCTTGCAAATGTTTTGTATCAAGGACTCCTTTGGCATGCAGTAATTCACAATAAGATAATGCGGTTTGTGGCATATCTGCAATGATTTGAAAATGGCTCATATTCAATGCATCAACAGACTGCAATAATTGACAAACTTGGGTGAGTGGTTCTGCATCAAAGGTTTGAAAAATAGGTTTACTATAAAAATAACTTAAAAAACGATGAATGATAGGAAAATTGATATAACCGTTTAGCCAGATTTGCCGTTCCGAGTATAATTTATATAATTCAAAGGAGGATTCCAAACCAGGCGTTTCCCAAGCGATCCGCATGGCTATTTTCCATGGTTTTGGAAAAAAACGCGTTCTTTTACAGACGTATTCATTAATGAGCGTAAAGCCTTTAATTTGTGTATCTTCAGAAAGTTTGTTTTCAACACCATATGTATTGTTTAATAACAATGTTGACTGCAATTCCAAAGCAAGGCTATCCAGATCATGATGCGCTTTCACACGCGAAAAAAACGCCGGATCATCGATGCTCACCGGTTCAATTTGAGCAAATACGCGAGTGTATTGGTCTAATTTTGCCGAATCAATAGAATTTAAAAATCGCAACCAACCTTGATCATTCAATTTTCCATCTTGAATATCTATGATGCCATTTTTTTGTAAGATAGATAAAATAAAAATACGGTTTTCAACTACATCATTAGGCGTTTGAGCATTTCCAAACAATGCTTTCAGCATAGCAGGCCGCAAAGCCACGACAATCTCTTCAGCAAACTTGGGGTACTGTTTCAGTAAGGCATAATTGTTTTCGGAGAAAATTTTAGATCCAGTATGATACAGTTTGCTACAAGCTTGAAGAAATAACGTATTCTCCAATAGCAAATTTGTTCTTTTAGTTTTACTGATTAAAATTTGCCGTTTGGCAGAAAAATAAGCCCGTAATTCTTCATAACTTGCTTCATTGCCATTGGGCATACCAAGAATAGGCTCATAATAACTTTTATAGTTTGAACTTCTTTCATCCATGATAAAAAATCTCTCTTAAAGTATTTACACACCAATTATAGTACAAAATACAATCATTTAAATGGTGAAGAAAGGGGTTTTCTGTAGAGAAAAAGTAGGTTGGGCCGTTCGGCCCAACATGCCTACAAATAAATATTTGCTTATAAATAACGCGGAAGGTTCGAAAGTAAGGTGTGTTGGGCCGAACGGCCCAACCTACAGTTTTTATAACTTACCATCGAAAGTTCTTCGATTTTGGTGACCTTCGTCAATCTCTGAGCCAGTCTCACTGTGACCGCCAAACATACTCAGATCCACGTTATGGTGCGGTTGCGTTGGAAGCGTCTCTTCGAAAAATTTTGCTACCCGAGACGACTCCTGCGCAGCTAATGGATCCGCGAAACGCCTGACCTTTCCCATAATTTTCTCAAAGGTTCGTGCATGTTCAGCGTCTGTTCTAGGGTTTACAACTATATAAACGCGTGGTGGTCGTTTACCCTCAACAGGCTCTACATCTTGTCTCTTCGTCAAAGTACTCGATAATGCATCAACCAATGTGGTTTCATATCGATTCAATTTAGTGACTGCCTCACACACCGCCCGCTGCTTCTCATTCTGATCAGGACCGATTACATTGAACGCATCGTCTTGACAATCTTTAAGCTCATCCAATAAGTCCAGAAGCTCTTTTTGTCTTGCATCAAGAGGGCCTTCAGCAGCTATAAAATCCTCTATGTCATTGGCAAAGGTACCCTGATCAATGGCATCAAGATCTGTTTGAAACGCTGCTAACTCTTCCCGAATTTTATTATGGAATTTGATCAATCTATGAATTTCTACTCTAACGGATTGAACTGAATTGAGAACTTCTGCACCCTTTTCAGGTGGTTTTTTTGTTTTATTTAAATCATCAGTTAATTTTTCCCCAATCATAACATAAAGAGACCGTTGGCCTTCTGTCAAACGCCTACGAGAATCATTACCTTGATATCGATGATTCAAAATTCTATTAACCGACTTTTGAAGAAAAGCACAATCCGTTTGAAAAGAGCCGTTTGTTTTATCGTTGTCTATTTTTCCTTGAAGACGAGCAATACAATCCTCTATATGCGCGATAACTGTTTTTTCTTCAGCGTGTTCGCCTTCTACAACAAGATCTTTCGGAAAAGATATGATAGGTAACTCAGCATCCGGATTATTTGCTTTAAATGCCTCTATATCTATTACTATCTGTTCCAATGACTCTATAATGGCTGCTTTCGTAACTCTACGGCTTTGCCAAACTCTATCAACTCTTAAGTCGGCATACTCCATATCTATAATATGAGAATCATACTCATATTCATCTGCCTCATCAAAATCATCGCGCCCTCTTACGGGCTCAGTTATCTCAGAGCCTTCTTCAGTCCCAACGACTGATCCCGCTGAAGATTTTTTCGAGTGTAATATTGCAAAACCTTTTTCAAAAAATTCACTATTTTTCATTCCAATAATTGCATGATAGGTTTTATCTACCTCACTTGAAAAAAACCAACTTGCAACCCATTCAAACCAAGATCTATCGTATTTGAGTATGGAATTCATTAATGGCACATCATCTCCAGTAGCAAGATAGGTCTCAATATTTTCCATAACAGCACGCTTAGCTGGGTTAGAATGCTTACCATCATCCAAATAATCCTTAATTCTCTCCCTCATTCTCACAACAATATCTGCTACAAGTTCTTCTGCGTTACGGTGATCGTCATGTGCTAGTTTTTCAAGTGTCGTACGACGTGATGCGTGCTCTTCTAATGTCTTAAACAAAGGGATAAAAGTTGGTTCTACTTCTATATGAAATTTGGCATCTGGATTATTGTTTAAGGCGAGTGTGATTAATTGCATGGATTGAGTTGATCTTAATTGCGCATTTTTTTGACCAAAAATATCTAAGCCATAGCTACTCTTAGCAAACAAAGAAGGAAACAATCTTTGGACCTTAGGCCAATCAGAGCCGTTAAAAATACAAACATCCTGATAGGCTGCCCCATCATAGTATCGTAATTTTTGCTTTTTTGTATCTAAAAAATAGCATGGTTTTGAGTTTGTTGCATTTTGCCCATGGAGATCTTCGTAGATCCTCAAATCAGAATCAAAATACTTTAAAACATCTTTTTCAATTTTATTCCAAGCAGGCAATCGGATAGAATTTGGTTTTTCAGAACATCGATTTAATTCTTTTGTTAAACGACTGTATTCTGTTGAAGGAGAGCTCAAACCACGCGGTCTTGCCATTGTGCTTAGATCGTCTTCAAGTTGAGCGCATTCGGTCATATTACCGGCTAGCTCAATATCATGTTTCAGTGGATAATCATCCCAAAAAACTCGATAGAAATAATCACGAATACCCCAATCTAAAAATCTGTTATCCAAATGTTCGTCAAGTTTTCCAATGACATCTTTCTTAGCCATCATATTCTCCTAAATAAGTATCCACTATATAAAGGTATAGACCATGCTCATTAATAAATCAAATAGCACTCATATTTTTCTATTATTTTTTGTCATTTAATCTGGAATTTGGCTTTTTTGAAAACAAAACAAACATGTCGTCTTTGCGAACGCAGTGAAGCAATTGTAAGTTTGAAAAGTGATATTATAGGCATCAAGAGAGTAGCCAGCCCCCCACGGAAATGAGGGGCGTGAGCGACCGTGAAACAATCGATTTTACCGATCGGCTGGATCTGGGTACTCTAATTTCTTTCTTTTCAAGCGGTTAGCTCGATTATTCGTGTGAAACTCTCAGGGTCAAGCCGCGAGATTTCGAGAACCTATTACCGCTTCTGAAATACTCAATACTGTTCAATTAATATACTACTTTACCCTAAACTGTGGTATAATATAACCTATTGCGTACATTTAAAACAGGAGTTATAAGATGAGCGAGTCACGCATAGAAACAGATCAAAATAGCATCATGGAAGACAAAGCTAGAATGAAGAAAGCTTATCAAGCTCAAACAAAGCATGGTCGTACCAAACAATCTGATAAACCCATGGTTATGGAGGAAACCAATACAGCATCCACTAATGCTGTCTCTACAATCAATCCAGAACCTCCTGTGCCTACGTTTCAACATACCTCTTTACAAGGTTCTGAAAATCATAATTTTAAAGATTCAAATGGCGCTAAGCGGTCCTGGCATGGTTCGTACGCCACGGTGTATATCCAGCGTCGCGATAATTATAAAGTAGTCAGTATCAATACAACGTTTGAAGTTCAAAAAGATATCTTAAAGCCTCATATGATCAAATTCAAACATATGGTTGATCGACTCCAATCATTAGCTTTTAAGAATGGTCTTGCAGAAGATGGGGTTGTCAATCAGGAATATGTTCTGCCAGCTCAAAAAATGAGCGCTTTATATGAGCAAATTATGAGTCGATTACGGAGTTTAGAGACTGGAGAAAGCAACAAAATTGATCATAATACGATGCTGACTGTGCTCAAAGCATGTGAACAAGATATCTTATCGGCAAAAGAAGATGGCGTGATCGCACAGCCTCGCAGTCTTGTAAGAAAAACACCTTTTTTAAGCTCGGTTCGTCAGTTTTTAGATGTATTAGGCAACTATTTTGCATTTTTGGATAAGAAAATAGGTAAGATTGTATCCGGATCAGAAAAACCTGTTTTTGAAACTCCAGCTGCCTTTACTGCGGCCATGTACAAGCCTAAGAAAACACATTCATTGAGTGAATTAGATGCCTTACTCGATGATGTACAATGGTATCATGCCGAGATGGATATGACTTATAAGAGTGTGTCTAAATTAGGCGGTGGTTAATATATAATCTTGGTGGGCACAGGATCATAGCGACATGCCCACCATCTTAGATCACGTCCTAAGCGGACCCGGTCTACTTACCTCAGGTGGATTTACGTAAGTCCTATAATAGCCCGAAAATGAAACCATTTCAGAGTTAGGTCCTAAAAAATCTCGACACGCTAGCTGTACTCGCTGCATCAAGTGATTTTTTAGCCCCTACTGTGGCTTCATCCCTCAACAATTTATTCATTTCGCCATGTAATTCTGAGTTATTTAGATTGCCAGAATAACCCTCTGCTAAGCTTTTTAATGGCTCGAGCTTAAGATGCTCAAGCCTTTTAACAACCGTAAAAAAATGCTCACGATTTTCTAATGGAAGCTTAGAAAAAATGGTATGCCAAACCAAATAGTCGTCTTCCTTCTTAGGATGATCAAAAGAGT
>CAISKC010000364.1 GCA_903885895.1 uncultured Legionella sp. | reverse complement strand
CGGTCAATTTGAGATAGTAAGTACGTTATATCGCAAAGCATTAACTGCCTTAAGAAAGCAGCTTGATAATCGTGGGTATTATTTTGATACCATCTTAGGTTTTTTTCACACTTTATGTTTAGCTTACGTTGATAAAAATTTACCGCAAATTATCACCCACGTCGCCCAATTTGAAAAATACGCCAAAGACTATAGTCTGGCCATGCCGATGAGCCAAACCTACAAGCTCATGCTACTTATTTCCTTTATCGAGCAAGGCGAACAGTCACGTGCACAACTTGGGTTAAATGATGTGATTAAAAATCCAGACGGAACATCCCATCATCCATTACCGCTTGCGGTGTATCACGTGATGCACTTCATGAGCAATAAAAAGTATGTGATTGAACACGGTGAAAAGATAAATGCCCTAGCCCTAGAATTATTCAAGAAAAAACAAATGCTCGCTGCACACCTCTTGTACGAGTTGCTTGATCAGACGGAAACTTACAAGCTCAAAGCTCAGGCGTTTTTTGAGCAATGCGGCATAAAATTACGATTCCTCCAGTTAATCAATGTAAAAGACGCATGGGAATATAGTTTTCAAGCATTAGAAAACTTGTTGCTGGATGAGATTGAAGGCCTGCGGCCCACCCAAACAAAACGTTTATTATGGCTAATTGACCCGGATACAAAAACTGTAGATGTAGTTGAACAAAGTTTGACTAAATCCGGATATTGGAGCTCAGGTAAAGCATTAAGTTTGGAGAAATTAAAATATTATCATAACCATGAACAATTTGATTATCTCAGTCCAAGTGACAAGCTTGCAATTAATTGTATTAATGAAATCGATGATGGTTGGCGCAGATATTGTTATACATTTGATTCGTACCGAACCTGGATAGCACTGATTGGCCACAAACACGTGGTTCATCATAAGAACAAAGACGTTGCAATTGAACTTGTACGCGGTGAACCTGAATTACATATCGAAGAAAACCAAGGTGGCTATCATTTAAGTCTATCGTATTGGTTACCGACGGCAGGGCTTATTATTGAGCCAGAAAGCATGAATAAATACCGAGTTATTGATTTTTCATCTGCGTTTGCCAATATTGGTAAGATATTAACAGTACAGGGCTTATGTATCCCGGCTCTTGCGAAAGACAAAGTATTACGAGTCATTCAACATGCCAAACGTGATATTGCGATTCACGTCGGCATTCATGACATTGATATTCCAGAAATATCAGGCGATACAACCCCGTGTATTCAATTGTTACCTACGAAAAGCGGAATTAATGCGACACTATGGGTAAGGCCGCTAGAGCAGCATGGCACGTATTATAAGCCTGGTGAGGGCAAAGAAAGTTTGATGACGTTGGTGGTTGAAAATGGCCGCGAAGTCCGCACGCGTATTGTGCGTGATTTGACAGGTGAAAAAAACAATCAAATGGCCCTTATAAACAAATGTCCTCACTTGCTTCAGCATGAATACGAGCCGGGTGAGTATGATATTGAAAGTACTGAAGAAACCCTTGAGGTGTTGTCAGAGTTACAACAGTACGCCGAAAAACACCCATTAACCATTGAATGGCCACAAGGTCAAGCGTTTAAAATCAAGCAGCGTGTATTCACGAGCAGGCTATCGCTTAACATTTCGTCAGTCAATAATTGGTTTGAATACGAGGGAAAACTGACCCTACATGATGGAGAAATCCTTAGCATGCAAGCCTTATTAGATGGGCTAGCCACTCAATCCCATGGACGATTTGTGAGATTGGGTAATG
>CAISKC010000363.1 GCA_903885895.1 uncultured Legionella sp. | reverse complement strand
GTAATCTAGCCGAATCAACCGTTGAAAGTTTAATCAACCAGCGATGCAAAGGACAACAACATATGCGCTGGTCTAGGGAAGGACTGGATCCATTATTATAGAAGTTACGCATTGACAACCGCCTGAAATTTAGGATTCAAATGCTCTTTGCCTTGAGTAAACACCTCAATAAACGAGGCAATAATTTCATTGAATAATTCACGACGTAATTTGTAACAATTGCTGATTACATCAACAGCCTTTAAGCGTTGAAGCTCTACGTAACCACAAATTGCCGCAAAAAGATGATTTTTGACGGCAGTTTTGCCTCTAACCTGAAAGCTTTCAATATTACAAACCTGTTTGATTGCACGATGATATTGCTCAATTTGCCAATGTTGGCTATGCAGCTTATCAAATTCGACCTGATTTAAAGTATCAAATCGTTGACCATCATCGGGGGACTCGGTATTTTCAGGCAAGTGCATTGCATAATGGCGTGCTTGGTCTTTTAAGTACGTCCGAAAAAGCTTTACTTGCCCAAAATCGCGTAACCAAACAACCAAGCCATCACTCGGAATATCAAGTGCTTGCACTTGCACCCAAATTCCTTTTTCAACAGAAACTAAGCGATTACTTTCCAATGCGAATAAAAATCCGAGCTGGTGGTTTTTTACCGTCTTCAGATTTTTTACGCAACTGTACCAGCTATCGCCAGTTACAAATGCTGGCTTAAGACCCCAACTTAGCACTTCTGCTAACATGTCTAAAAAATAATCGTTTTTTGTTTTGCCATCCGCTTTATCGTAAACACGATAGTTAACCGGCTGACTTTGACCTTGAGGATCAGTGTAGTACAACGTAATAAGATTGATTCCTTTGACTACTTTATGATGCTTTCCAGAGTAATAATGTCCTGTTAAAGCAATGTATTGCGCATATGGCTTATCAAGAACACTGTCATCCACACTCAATGTACCGCTTTCGACATTAATTGTTGGCTCAACTTCACGATAAAGGTCTTTAGGCTCATAGGCTTCGCGGTTCAAAAATCGATTCGCACTATCATGAGAAATTGAAAGAACGCTGGCTAGACGACTACAACTCACACCATTCGGTTCGCTTAATAAAAATCCAATATACATAGGTAACGTACAACGTGCAGTTGATGGACGGGTAATCACTCTAATCACAATGTGGCCTTCCGGTGGCAGGTTAATTTAAATAATCAATACATTGGGCTACTGGTACAAATAGTGTCATCTCGGTGAACGAGGAAATCCACCTCTCCATCTGTCCTCGCTTTGTTAGGCGAGTCCTCTAGAATGAAGGTTTAATCAACCAATTACCAGATAACACTGTAACTGCGTTCCCAGTAAGATGGACGCGTTTATCTATAATTTCCAGCTGAAGCTCACCACCTCGCTTTGAAGCTTGAAACGCTAAGAATTTATTCTTATTTAATTTTTTTTGCCAATAATAAGCCAGTTTGCAATGCGCGGAGCCTGTAACAGGATCTTCATTAATTCCAATTTTAGGTGCAAAAAATCGTGATACAAAATCGTATTTTCCTACTGATTTTGCAGTGAGTATAATAGCTCTATAATCAATTTCCGCAATTTTTTTCGGATCAACTATCAATTGACGTAAAACATTCTCATCAGAAAACTCAATAATAAGGTCATCCACTGCCGTTTCTGCAGCAATTACTTTTGTGTTGAAGATGTTCTCAAATAACTTAGTATCTAATGCGGCTTTTGTTTGTTGTAATGGAAAATCTAAAGTCAATCCATCGATGCTTCGACATACATTTAAAGGTCCACTCAATGATTCAAATTGAATTAAGCCATCTTCTACTATTTTCTCTTGAAATAGAATATGGGCTGATGCAAGGGTTGCATGGCCGCACAGTTTAACTTCTACAGCGGGCGTGAACCATCGAATATGAAATTTTTGTCCGATTAAAGGTTTTACAAAAGCTGTTTCGGATAAATTAATTTCTGCTGCTATTTGCTGGCATTGTTCGTTACTGGGAAATTCTTTTACAATGGTTACTGCCGCAGGATTACCAGAATAAGCTTGGTTTGTAAAAGCATCTACCATCCATATTTTCATGGTGTTACCTTAAATTACGTCTTAAATGCGAATTATCAGATTTTTATGGTGGTTGTCAATGCGTAACTTCTATATTACAATTAAGAGCTGCGATTGGATCAAATGATTGGGATAAAATTTGGAAAACTGCGGTTATGAATGCCATTCTTGCTCAATAGAAGCACTTTTAATATTACACTTTCAAAGCACTGTTGCCGCCTCTGGCGCAGCTGAAGAGCTTGTAATTAATGTTGATGGCGGCCATATTAACACGACCGAAGAAGG
>CAISKC010000362.1 GCA_903885895.1 uncultured Legionella sp. | reverse complement strand
CTAAAAAATGCAAAACAACTGACGTATTAGACGCTTTACATCTCTCGGAAAGAAATGGCCGGACTCTGAATAAAATCGTATCGTTAGGTGCCATAGAACAAGCAATAAGCGGGCAAGCAACTCATACAAAAAAAGAAATAGGACTGGAGCTGATTTTAAAACTCCATCTAAATAGCTTTTCTTCAAATGAAGAGGCTATTCGTCAATACAGTAATGACTTTATACAATCTACGCTCATACAAGCTTACCCTCACAAATTTACCATACGCGATAGTCAATTTATTAGTTTAGGCAAAGACCAACCAGAGATTGATATGGCTTTAGGAATTCCAAACTCTATCCTAGATCCACAACAATTTGATGCCAAACTTTTGGATGAATTATGGAATAAAACGAAAAAACCTCTTTGGCGAGTGTTGAAAAGTACCAAACCCATCGATGATAGCTTTCCTGTCACTCAAAAGCTGCTGGCGTATCAACAAATTATCGACTGTATTCAACAAGGACTACTCGGTAAAAAAAATAAAGCCGCTTTGATATGGAATGAAGCCGCAAATCTGATACGAGTCGCTAACAACCATCCTACTGACGAATTTTCTTCTGAATTACTAGAAATTCTGGTTACTTTAAATAGACAATTAACAAGCTTATCTTCTCCGACATTGTTTGAAAAGTTTCAGAAATTTGTGCCATTATTTCGTCCTGAAACAGCCCCCACCCCCTTGCAAGAACAGATTCTATCCGAACTACATCAGCTTATTGCTCACCAAGAAGAAAAACGCACTCTCATACACATTTTAGCCGTACGAAGAAAACCGAATTCCACATTAGATCCTTTAAACGAGCAAAAAATTTTTAAAGCCCTCAAAAAACCTAATCAGAAAAAAACGCGTACAGTCACTCCAGCGCCCATTTTTCTCTCAGACAAAAAACCAAAAGACACTTTAAAAATAGATGATATTGATATTGATGTAGACACCGACGATAACAGCAGTCCTCATGAATAAAAAAGTGCTCGTAGGCTAAGATAGCTTAATTTTTGATTCTTGCCCGCGCCACAATCTTTGCATATTATCTTGATGTTGCCATAGCACCAAGATGGCCATCCCTAAAACGGGGAGCACTAAGTTCGCATTGGGAGCTAGAAACCATACATAAACAGGAGACAAAGCCACTGCAAGGATAGCAGCCAAAGATGAATACCGCGTCACCCACGCCACTACCAACCAAGTCACAATCACAATTAAGCCCAACCAAACATTGAGTCCTAATAACACACCCAGACTCGTGGCCACGCCTTTTCCGCCCTTAAAATTAAAAAACACAGGATAAATATGTCCCAACACTGCAATAAACCCAATATACCCAAGATACGCTGGATCAAAATGACTCCATTTCACTAGTAAAACAGGAACCAAACCTTTGAGCAAATCCGCCAATAGTACAATCACCGCATATTTTTTACCTGCAATACGTAAAATATTTGTCGTACCGGGATTTCGCGATCCCTGCAAACGCGGATCGGGTAAATGGCATAGATGCGCCACAATCACTGCAGAACATAATGACCCAACACAATAGGTCAGCAACATCACAATTCCTAAACTTAGCATGGAAACTCCTCACTGACGCAATAAACGCGTATTGTTTTCGATTACCCCAAGTGGATCATTGGTACGTAACACATTAATATCCAAGCCACCGCGGCGGGTATAGCGACCGTACACCACGAGCTTTTGGGGCTGACAATAACGTAACAAATCTACAAAAATGCGTTCGATACATTGTTCATGAAATTCATTATGCTGACGAAAAGAGATCACATACTGCAGTAAACTGGCATGATCAATTTGCGGCCCTGTATACTGAATCTGTACAGTCGCCCAATCAGGCTGATTGGTAATCAAACAGTTTGATTTTAACAAATTAGAAAAAACTGATTCGCTCACCACTTGCGGTTGTGTCGATAAAAGCGCAGGCTCCACTATATAATTTGCACATGAAACATCCAAATCATCTATACAAATACCGTCCATCTTGGCATGTAAACTTTGGTCGCTTGCAGAGCACAAATCAGTCACCGTCACTTGGACAGGCATGCCTACCTCTGCAGACAAATCACGTGTAATAATAAATTGCACCGTACTTAAATCATGAAATTTACTTTGATTAAACGAATTAAAATAGAGCTTCATGGATTTCGATTCGATCATGTATGGCGATTCACAGGGATAAATGATTTCAGCAATCGCTGCAATCGGTTTACCTTTTTCATTCAACCATGACACTTCATAGTGATTCCAAATATCAAAACCAGTAAAAGGTAACGTAGTATTCAGTCCTAATTCCTCACGTTTGCTCTGACGTGCTAATGGAAACAATAATTTGGGATCATAACTTGCCGTATAATCTACAGATTTACCCAAATCTGATTGATGCAACCGGTTGATAGTATGACTTTCTGACATCGATATTCCCCATAAAATAAGCTGTCGAATTGTAACGATATGATGACTAAATGTATAGCAATCTTACAGGTGAAACGCTCGCAAAGAAGAATTATGAACCAATTTTATCAAAACAGCCAAAACCCAGCCCTTCACTCTCATCATTATTTGTGTAATAATTATTCTTTTAATCTGGACATTCATGCAACGTTTGGCATCTATTTTTGTACTACTTCTTGCCTGTACTTGCGCTTGCGCGTCAGTAGAGCAACGATTTCACGCGCTACAGAATCAACCAGTTGCTTTATATGCCTTTCTCAAAAAAATGCCTAAAGGAGGCGAATTACACTATCATTATGATGGCGCAGTCTATACCGAGACCATGCTCCATCTGGCAACGCACAGTAAACTCTGTATTCATCCTTTATCCCTATCTTCACAATTCTGTCATGCAGATCCGCAAGCTTTATCCATTCACAGCATCGTTCAGACCCCTCACATGTTCAAAAAAATCATGCGTAGTTGGTCGATGCAACAGTTTGTACCACGTCAAGAATCCGCACATGACCATTTTTTTGCTGTTTTCCCCAAGGTTGCTACATTTTATTCCGCTTTAAAAGGGCAGCTTTTAGCGGCTATTTTAAAAAAGGCGGCTGCACAACATGAACTCTATCTAGAAATTATTGCTTTGGGCTTAGCAGATGACGATGCCTATGCAAAACTGATTCAAGATGAAAAAGACTTCTCTAAAAAACGCGCTATACTGTTATCTAATCCCGCATTTCAACGCGGTGTACAACAGATGGTCACTGAAAGTGAGAGATTTCTACCTGCCGCCCAATCAGCACTCCATTGTACAACCCACCCCCACCAAGCTGCCTGCCGTATTCAAGTCAATTTTCAATGCTACGTGCGTCGCGTCAAATCTCTTGATGCTGTATTTGCACAAGCGTTAGCCGGTTTTTTAGCCGCCGAACAGTCCAAGCGCATTGTTGGTATTAATTTATTGGATGTAGAGGACAATCCCATTGCACAGCGCGACTACCCTCAACACATGCAAATTTTTAACTTCTTACATACGCAATATCCACAAGTTCATATTGCGTTACATGCCGGCGAATTATATCCCAAGCAAGTCGCCGCTCATAAAGTCATCTCACCCATCCGAGATGCTATCGTCATAGGTCATGCAGAAAGAATTGGGCATGGACTCGATATTGTAGACGAACCAGATCCTAGTGCTTTAGCAGATATGATGGCCAAAAAGTCTATTGCAGTTGAAGTCAACCTAACTAGTAACCATGTGATATTTGACGTGCATGGAAAGCAGCACCCCTTGAAGTTCTACCTCCAACATCAAGTGCCTGTTGTCTTATCTACCGATGATGAAGGCATCTTGCGCACAGATTTAACGCATGAATATCTTCGTGCAGCACGCGAGCATCAACTCGATTATGCGACGCTAAAGCAAATCAATCGAAATACTTTAACTTATGGATTTATGCCTGGCACCAGCATTTGGGCCGATCCTCAACACGCCCTCGCTGTACCAGATTGCCAAGTACTCACGAGCCAATCTTGCCACACTTTCATCAAAAACAACCCCAAAGCAAGTCTACAATGGCAATTGGAACATGAGCTTGCGATATTTGAACAGCAATGGAAGTAGAAAGGTTTTATCACCCCTCATCCCTGAGGGACCCCCTCATAATTTTTTGATAGAAAATCGATGTAAATATAGGGTGGACAAAGCGCAGCGTGCCCACCAGTTCGAAGCAATATTTTAAAACTCTGCTTCATTTGTGATTATTTATTCG
>CAISKC010000361.1 GCA_903885895.1 uncultured Legionella sp. | reverse complement strand
TGACCTGACAACCACACCTTAGTATTCGTGACGCGCCTCCTCAGCACGAACGGACCGGAGGAGATTTAAACATTTTTTCTAAATCGGTCAACCAACATTAGAGTTTTATCACCATACATTTTGGTTGAAATTTGGATAGATCCCTCAGAACGACGTGCCCACCAGTTCGAAGAAATAATCACCAATGAAGCAGGGTTTTAATATATTTCTTCGAACTGCTGGGCACGCCGCGCTTTGTCCACCCTACCTTTACATCGATTTTCTATCAAAAAATTATGAGGGGATACATCAGCCCGCGTGGGCGGGGACCTCTTTATCGTCGGCCGCCTGTGCCTGGGGTTAAAATCTGTGCTTCTGCAGGCCCTCTTGGAGGGGTGCTGGGAGCGGTGGGCGTGCTACGAAAAGTAAGAAACTGTAGCCAGCCAGTGGGTAGATTTTGTTGCGGTTGATTGGCAGCGACTAAGTTTGCATAACGGCGTTGACGTTCGGGCGTGTATAAACCGATAGCAGTGAATAAAGAGATCAGACAATCTATCAACCAATCTAAGATATTGTTAAATTGGGGGTAATGTTCTAACAACGTTTCTTCAGAGGTCCTGATGACATCGCAGAGCAATTGAGAACGCTGATTTAAGAATGATTCTAAGTCCAAATCACCTCGTTCATGTTGTTGGGCCATCTCATCTATAGCCTTTAAACAAAGGAGTTTTTTATTACGCAAGTCCGTTGGCACGCGTAGATCATGGTTGAGATACGCTCTGAATTCGTTGAGAGCTGTTTCAACGCGATCCAAGCGTTGGTAACGTTCGAAATATTGAAGTTTGAATGCTGCAATCTTTGCTTGGATCTTTGGATTGAGATACGTGTCTACGGCATCCTGACTTTCTGCATTGTGGCGGATGTCTGCTTCATGTTGAATCAGGTACAGACGTAATTCACGATGATACTCTTTATGAATCTTATTGTTAGTGAGTCCTGAAGCTTGATAAGGCAAGCGATTTAAAGTAGTGTAAAAATAATGCTTAGCAAAAGATAGACGGTATTGTTGCCGATCTATGACACGTTTTTGTTCTATAGCCAGCTGACAATTTACTAAATTGGGTCGGAATGTTTCAATGTTTGAGAGGCGTAAGGGCAATTCTTCGCCTGTATGGGCGTCTATCAATACCGAAAACTGTGGCGGCTCTTGCGTGATAAATACGGGTTCGACCCCTAGCTTTTTCCAGAGATAGAGTAATTTTTCTCTAGAGAGATCTTGGTATAATAGGCGATTACTTAATAAACCTGATAGATGTGCTAAATAAGCGGACGATTGGTTGATAATCTCTGGCATGCTATCACGATTTAGAACTGGTTCGATGGTTGCAAGCCAATTTGGAATGTATGAGGTACGCTGTTGCTCTAATGCAGGCATAATTTCTTGTAGATATTGATTTTCCAAAGCGGCGGGTACTGTGGGTAGTGATATCTGGTTTAAATTAGCAAGAAACGTTTGTAAGGTTTGGCATAAGGTTCTTTGTGCTTCGTTGTGGAGTAAAGACGACGCAGATAAATGCTTATGATAAGCGGATACTTGTTTTTTAATGTCTCTTAAGTGGGCAGCATTTAATGTTGTTGGGATGTCTGCTATCCATGTTGGCACAAATGAATGGCGATAGATGTTTAATTCTAGAAGAATACGGGTTCGATACTGTGTGCTTAAGAGGGGGGGCACGGGTGCTAGCCCACCTATCCAAGAGTTTTCAAATCTAGAAAGCGAGGCATTAAATGTTGTCATAGCTTGTGTAAAGTCTAGCAAGGTATGATAAATGGTTTCTTGTTCTACGTTGGGTGTCGACAACTTTGCAAACCGTTTTTCTTCAGCAAGTATTCTCTTTAGCAAAAGTTCATTGCTTACAATCAAATCTTCTCTGTCTCTAAAATGATCAAATTTAAGTTGAAAAACCAAACCTTGATTCAATTCGTCAATGACCGCTTGGAGTGGTTCAGTGAGTTGACCGTGGATCAATCCCCATGCATGCTCCTTATCATCAGCTAACGTGAGCAATCGCGCAAAGTAATCAGTTTGCAGGATTTCTAAATGGCTCAGGACGACTTCTTGTGTGGTACGTGTAAAGGTTTGTGTTTGAGCTTCTAATTCTTGATTTAAGCGATAAACCATAGGAAGAGATAAAAACAATCGGAAATAACGCTTTTCCATAGCGTTTTGAATGATATGTTCAATGTTTTTTGTAGCACGCTTGGCTGAAATTTGTAGCCCATTCATGGGGGTGAAATGGTAGTTCTCTTGGATCAAATAATCGTATAGCGCTTGATAACGATGATCATAATTCAAATGCTCTTGGCTAAAATCAAGGTTTAATGGCGCAATAAGTTCAGTAGGCAATCGTCTTAACGCCCAGTCTTGTCCTGTTCCATTGCAGTAGAGGTGATACTGCTGATTATGCAGAATGAGTGATAATTGTTGATGAGCAGGTATCATGAGTGTGGCATGCGGACTTGTGATTAGGGTGATGCCATATCCAAAATTGCTATCTCTTTGTTGCGTAAGGGTCAATAAATGGTGGGGTAGCATGTAAAAAGAATTCATGCTGTACCACAAACCTGAAAAAGTCGCTGTTTCTTCCCGTGGGTGAACTTGGGTGATAGGCGTAGTATGTGGTTGAATGAGATCACAGACTTGCTGAATAATATACTCATATTGCTGATAGAGGTCGGAGCCTACTTCAGCAACAATGGGATCATCGCGTAATTGCAAGATAAGATCTGTAAGATCGGGTCCGTGTGCTTGTGCCAAACGGATCACCAAATCAATGGTGCTATTTTTAACGGCAGGGCTGTTGCCGGCTGGGATTTCTTCCAAGCCTTCTGCTAAGTACTGTAGATGATAGAGTGCGTTGAATACACGTTTGATTAACAACACAAAGGGCGGCTGTTTTAATTGCGTTTTTAAATCACTAATTTCTTCGTAAAGAACAGGTTTCAACACAAATTTATGGCTTAGTTTTATGTTTTCTGGTGTTGATCCTAGTATCTGTTTTATCGCTTCAAATTCTGTCACTGAGAAAGTTAAATGACGGTAATGATGGATGGTCGCTTCGGCGATGTTAGCAAATGTTCCACCAAGCAGATTTTGGAGTTGTGTGAGCTCTTCCTCGTTTAATTTGGCAAGGATAAAATTGATATCCAATTGATTCTGGATCTTGCGATTGAGCACCAGGGCCCACAGTCCTACCGATTCACGAAATTCTTTAATCTTAGTAGAAATCTCTGTGGTTTTAAGGAGGAAATTAGCTCTAGGATCAATTGTAATACTGGTTCGCCGTCCCGTAAGCGTTCTTGCTTGCTCATTTTGGTATGCGGTCTGTGCATGGCATAGCAGCAAGGCAGCCCTAGTTTCCCAACTGGAGACAAGGTTTTCTGCCTGATTGAAGAGAGAAAATTGATTCAAAATATGAT
>CAISKC010000360.1 GCA_903885895.1 uncultured Legionella sp. | reverse complement strand
TGACCTGACAACCACACCTTAGTATTCGTGACGCGCCTCCTCAGCACGAACGGATCGGAGGAGATTTAAACATTTTTTCTAAATCGGTCAACCAACATTAGAGTTTTATCACCATACATGTTGGTTAAATTTTGGATATATACCTCTGCACGACGTGCCCACCAGTTCGAAGAAATAATCATTAACGAACCACTGTGTTAAATTATTTTTTCGAACTGGTGGGCGCGCTGTGCTTTGTCCACCCTCTATTTATTATTTAAAAGCATTGCCTTTAGTTACTGGAGTCTGGAGTTGTTGTTGTTGTTGATTTAATTTTAATAAGCGATCCGCTGTAGCAGTATGAGCCATAGCAGTAGCGGCATTACTTAAAACAGATGAATCCCCATTATGACTATCAGGTGAACTTTGAGGATCTTGACGGATAGGCGAAGTATAGGTATCTACTTGGTGAGTAAATCGACCGACTACTTCCTGAGCTTGTAAGCTTATTTCTTGAAGGGTTAATGTTGATGCTTGAAAAGTCATATTATTTCTGGCAAATGCTAACGTTCCATCCTCTAGCATGCGTTCGTAACTGCTCAATTTTTCCTGAACCGCACTAAGCTGCGTGGTAAGAAGATGCTCATTTTCTTCGAGCTCGACAATGGTTTTTTGAAGTTTAACGGTCTTTTCTTTATAACCTTCCGCTTGTTGTGTCACTATGTCGATATTGTTACGTAATCTGAGATTTTCTGTACCCATATCAATATTCATTTGGCACAAAGTTTGCAAACTTCTTTCAAGCTCTTCTTTCGTCGCATTTAATAGATCTAATGATGTTTGGACAGAGACATTTTGCGCATGCAAATCCTCACAAACCAATCTGTCACGTGTTTGTGTCACTTGATGATGATTGATAAGCAAGAAAGAAGACACCAAAGACAACGCAACACTGATCACCCAAGGCACGGCTAAAAGTGTCGCAATGCCCGCAACAACGCTACTAACTATAAGCTTAAACCACCAAGATAGCTCTCCATACCAATGCGCAGCATATCCCAAATAACTTTTTTGCGCGTTGTAGCGGATAATCAAATTATTCAGATCGGTGGAGATATCTTGGAGGGTTTCTTTTTGTCTAGACAAAATCATTATTTGCTCTAAGGCGGCAGCTTTCAGAGAGTCAAGACTTGGGAGAATAGGGGCAGTTTCATTGACAGCGTCCATGTTTAGACCATTCCTTGTGTATTATCCATATAGGAGGTAAGCGGGGTACCAGTACCAGTACCGGACTTTCGACGTCGTCCTTCGAATAAATTAGGGGAATACTTATAACTAGAAGGCAGCGAACTTCTTCTCTCGCGTTCTGGACTCCCTAACATGCCGTCAATCATTTTTTCCTGTTTATCTGCGATCTCAACCAGTGCAACATGGTTTTCTGTGAGCTCCGCCAACGTTTTTTCTAGCTCTTTGATCTTTTGAGTTTTGCGATGCAGAGATTTACGTATCGTTGCAATAGAATTGAGTTGCGACATGCCGACTTGTGCATTAGCCTCAATCTCAGCAAAGGTATGGACGATTTGTGCAAGATCACGTTCTCGCGCCACAATTGCTTGATTGGACTCAGTAAAAGCGTTGGATAAACGCGATAATTGTTCGCTCATTGCCTGAAATTGCGTTTGCATTTTTTGTAACAATTGACTAATAGGTGTAATAATCCTCTCTTGCAAACTATGATTTGTTTGTTCCAAATCCGCATCGATTGCTTGAACATTTCCTAGAACAAGATCAAAATCTTGAATAAGCAATCCCAAATGTGTTTGTTGTTGCTGAATACCTGTCAAAATTTGATTTGCGTTTTCTTGTATGCTTAAGGAATCGGCAACATGTTCTTGCACTTGAATATCACGTTGTTCTCGCTCTTGTCTAATGGGAGCAAATTCAGCATTTTGATTTTGAGCATGCTGTTGACGCAGTCTGCTATAACAAAAATAAGCAATACCCAAAAGCGCTGCGCTAATCATCACATAAGTCAACAGACTGCCAAGACTTGTAGCCAGAAAGGCTTGCATGCCAAACATGAAAAATTTCCTTATTATATTCTATACACAATTTTTATTGTGGATACACTAGGCCTTATTCACCGTACATGTAGTTTGAACGGTAGGGTAGACAAAGGATCGGCAGCACCGAACCAACTAGAAAATTTGCACATGGTGTATATTTATTATTTTTGGCAACATTAACGAAGAATAAATGGGTAGTCAAGAGACTTATGTGAAATCGGGTGTGATTAACCGTCATTGCGAGCGTTAGCAATGACGACAGCAGTTTTAATCTCACCCTTAGAAATCGTCACACTTGACTCATACCATAATATCATGCAAAGTTTGAATCATTTTCTATGGATGGGATATATATGCTTAAAATTGCTATCATTGTCGGAAGTTTACGCCAAGCCTCACTGAATCGCCGATTGGCGCAGGCTCTCATCAAACTAGGACACCCGTCGCTTAATTTTTCAATCGCTGCTATTGATGATATACCTTTATATAATCAAGATCTCGAAACTAATTTACCCAGCTCGGTTCAACGCTTCAAACAAGCAATACAAGATGCAGATGCGGTTTTATGGGTGATACCGGAATATAATCGATCAATCCCTGGTGTGGTAAAAAATGTCATTGATTGGGGAACACGTCCTATGGGGCAATCTGTGTGGGATGGCAAACTGATGACATCTATTGGGACTAGTCCAGGCGTCATCGGAACCGCTGTAGCGCAATCACATATGCGCAGTATTATGGTCGCATTAGGCGCCATTTTTTTTGCTCGTCCTGAGGTATACTTGGTCCATCAAGAAGGGCTCATTAATGATGATTTTGAAATGACAGTACCTGCTACGCGAGACTTTCTCAAAACATTCATTGAAAAGTTCGCACAAAATATTCAAAAACATCATTAGGAGTGACAATTATGAGTAAGAGATTTTATGCAATGGGTTTTGTTTTAACATGCTTCAGTTCATTAAGTTTTGGTCATGCTGCCACGACACATCGTATTCAACAGTTTCAAAATTCGAAAGTAAATGTCTGGAAAACCATTGTTTATCCTAGTACAAAAAAAACACTTGCGATGCATCGTCATGAATATGATCGTGTCGTTGTGGCTTTAACTGATGGTACTTTAAAGGTTAAAAATGATAAAGGAAAAATACATTATCTTCATTTCAAAAAAAACCAGGCATATTATCTGAAAAAGGATGTACCGAATGAGCTACATTCAGACCAAAACCTTTCGAAGCACGCCATTTCTGTGATGGTAATAGAGTTAAAATATTAGAGTCTGTTGACAATTCAGATTCCTACGTCCCGCGGAAAAGCCCCAGCACATAGGAATCTGAAGATAATTGTCAACAGCCTCTAGGATTTTGTAACGAACTCGGGACCTGTTCCTCCGAGGATTGCCAGCATGGCTGGATCCTTTCTTTGTGAAGCATAATCAGAAGCTTTATTGCCATTATTATCACGGGAGTCCCTATCGAAATAGGGCAACAATGCTTCAACACTTCGCGCATTGCCATAAAGAGCAGCATAGTGTAACGCATTACGTTCGTTAGCGTCTTTTTCTTGTAAAGCAGCGGGTGTATCCATCAAAATATTTGTGGCACTTGTCGAGTGATTCAATAAACTGATCAATAAAGGGGTTAACCCCTGTTTGTTTTTTATGCAAAAAGAGTTTTCATTACTTGCTTTGATGATCTTCAATATGTTAGTGAGATTGGATGCAGCAGCCAAATGAGCCACTGTATCACCAAGTAGATTGCGATGATTGAGATTTTCTGGATCGTTATTAAGTAGTGTAAATAATACAAATTGTGTTTCTTTATCATTTCGTGGGCTGTTCAATGCCAATTGAATCGGTAATTGTTGTAAATTGGTCAGTGTATAAATCGAAGCACCGTATTTTAATAGCCTATCAGCACAAGCTATATGTCCAAAAAAAACCGCAAAATGCAACGCAGTAAACCCACCTAGTACAGTTTGCTTTTCTAAGATCATCGGCAATTGACAGGGGTCACTAGACGCTAATCTCTCTTCAATAAAACTGACGACACCGTGCTTCGCAGCAAATTGGATTGGTGTTAAGTTCTCAAGATCTGCTTGGGGGCGATCTAAAGACCTTGTGTATTGACTTAATCGATCTTGCATAGTCATGGCTCTCATATTGACGTAGCAGAATATTTCTCCTATACCTAATATAGTATACACATTAGACAAAAGATAGACAATATGCTGGAAATTATTGATAATCCTAAGCGTGATCCGCGTTTCACCAGATTTAATTTAAAAATTGAAGCGTATCATCACGCTCTTGAAAATGGAAATATGAGTGAAGCTCGGCAATTATTGCAAGAGATTCATTATTTTCAGCAAGAATTAATCAATTTGGCTTTAGACAGCCTCTTTGATCCACGATCAGTACAAGGAAACCTTAAAGCAATTTTTGATTGGAGTGGTATTTCAGAAGAGTGGTCACATGTGACAACAGATAAGAAAATACCTGTATCATTATTGTCTACAGAAATGTTGTTGAACGAATTAACCGGTATACCCAATGCTCCAAATATTATTCAGCAGTGGAGAGAAGAGGTTGGGCCATCATGGGTTGGTTCTGTTCTCAATGCGGTTTCGTTTTTGTGGGCTACAAGAAGAAGTCCGCAAATTGATCAATATATTCAAAATTTATTAATGCTACATGATGCGAATGGATTTTCTTCTTTAAACTATTTTTATGGCTTGCAGCAAGTAAAGCATCAATTGCTTCATACTATTAATTTTACAACCCTACCTTCTTCTGAGTTAGTACAATATCAAAACTTATTGAACCAAATTAACGGTCAAATTAATGAGGTAATTCGTGATGTACCCATATTAACAGCACGCTATGTTACGCATGGATCTATTGCATTAGCTTTACGCCAAGATTTTCAAAAAGCTAGTCAGGATAACAAAGAACAAATATCTAGGATATTTCATAGTGCTGATTTCAATAAGCCTATTGATACATCTTCAGATCCAGATATGTCTGAAGAAAGCATTGCTGAGTATAATGAGCAGATGGCTAAAAATAAAGCTTATATTTATGAAATCTTACCGAATATGGACAGTATGTATGTTCGTAAAATATCTAGTGCAAACAATAAAACCTGGCTATTACAAAACGACCTGCTCAAAGAGTTAATCGTTTTGCGGGTCGAACAGCCTAATCCAGCGAGTTTGATTCAGCGCTTACGCGCAACGCCAGTCAATGAGTTTTTATCCCAAACATTTGCGACATGCTTATCTGAATATAATCCTTATCCAATTGTGATTTCAGAGTTTGCGTTGGTTGGTGATCTTCGTTCAAACAGAAAAGAACAACAAGCGAGTCAAGAAAATTCTGAGGTGTTACAAAAAGCTATATCTGATATAGGACAAATGGCTCAGTTTTGTCAGACAATGCTTGCGCAACAAGCCATGCACTCTGATATTAAACTTTCTAATTTCTTGCTGGCTGCAGAAAATAAAATGTTTGTAAATGATATGAAAGCTTTTCAAACGATTAATCCTGAAGGTAAAATATTGGCTAAAGGTGCGATTGTCACACTGCCTTTTGCACCACCAGAATATAAGAAAAGTCTTTTAACCTGGCATGTAGATGCCGGAAAACCGATTGAATTAGATGCCGATAAATTTATGAGCTATCAACTTGGTCTAGCATTGTATGATTATTTGGTGTTATCCAGCTCTCCAGACTGGTCTGAACAAGCGCTCAATTTTGATTATCCTGTTTTTGCTAGTCCAACAGGGAAAAAATTACAAAGTTTGATTAAATTGTTAACTTTAGAAAATCCACAAGAGCGAGCGAGCACTCAGTATGCTTTGGTGCAATTAGAAAAATTGCAAAGTCAATCAGCAAAATTACATACGATTCTTCAGGTTAGCGGGCAACCACCTGGCACAGGGGCGTTGACTCCAACAGATTTAGATAGGGAAGAAGAAGAGCACGCCGTTAAAACGCAAGAGCTTAAAGTTGCAAATCAGCCTATAGCGGCTGATTCTCAAGACGACACGCAACATCCCCCCGGAATCTAAAAGAGAGAGCAATGTTTCTCTACGTTATATGAAGATTTGCTAAAACCTGCTCACACGTGGGCCAACGGCCCATTTCTCCAATATATTGACCACCCCAAGGACGTGTACGCTGCGGATTAGTTTGTCCAAAAACACCTAAAACGGGGGCCTGTACTGCCGCGGCCAAATGCAAAGGGCCACTGTCATTTGCTATGACTTGTTTGGCACGCTGCATGACGGCTGCATACAGCGGTAGATTGAGATGAGGTATCATCATGACATCTTGGCCGAATGCTTGTTCAAATTGTTTTGTTTCAAAAGGCGCTGGACAAGCTAGTAATGCGATACCTTGCTGTGATAAATAGGCACATAATTCTGGCCAGTGTGGCCATGCTTTGGATTGTTTATTCGCCCCGTGCCCAATGGCACCCGGGCAAATCACAAAAAAATCTTGTTGAATTTGGTATTGTTTTAAAAGCGCTTCAGCTTGTTTCTGGTAGATATCTGAGACTATTAATGTTGGATTTCTTGGCATAAGTAAAGTTTGTTGTGCTGCAAATTGTGCTAATTGCCAAAAGTATTCTATTTCATGTAATCCTGATTTTTTGCGCATTGTTCGAGAGAGTAAAATTTGCCGAGCGCAAGACCGATATCCAAAACTCTGCATCCCGTTAAAGGCAAGATGTGCTGCGCTAGACAGACTATTTGTAAATAATAGGGCGCGGCCTGCTTGACTTGCTTGATATAAGCGCCGAGTATCCCAATAATTATCTGAAATCACATGAGTAGGGTAGAGGTAGGCAGAAAATAAATCTTTGATCCAGGCTTTTCCAAATAATTCAAACGTATAGCCTGCAGTTGTTAAGGATTCCAAGCTGGGTAACGTCATGATGACATCCCCTAACCAATTAGGAAGACGTATGGCAATATGCTTATCATTCATCCGGGAACGCACTCTGTTGCATGTGCTTTTTTCTGGATGGTTTGCGATGTTTGATTCCGCCGTGATTCAACCAACTCCCCTAAACACAAACCAGTAAAAGTAATGAATAAATAACCAATCCCTGTATTGACCAGTAATCCATCAGAAAAGTTTATGATACAAAATGGTAATAGTACGGCTTGTAAAATTGACCGCATCTCATGCAGCTCAAAACTCATTTTGCTTAACCAAAACAAGATTAGAAAAAGTGCGGTGATACCTAATAATCCTAATTCACTAGCAGTCGACCAATATTGGCTATGTGGATCCGGCAAAGGTTGGTCCCAACTTGGAATGGGATTGTCATTAAAATACTGCGGCGTAAAAC
Organism: uncultured Legionella sp.; assembly: GCA_903885895.1. Taxonomy (GTDB): domain Bacteria; phylum Pseudomonadota; class Gammaproteobacteria; order Legionellales; family Legionellaceae. The sequence continues at coordinate 4,206 of CAISKC010000360.1, read as the reverse complement.
TACCTGTGCCATACCCTATCAACGGCTTAGATAAAAATAACTGTTTAGCATAATGATGAAATTGTATACGAAACCCAACACTTGTATCTTTTTGACCAGATTGATAGGCGGAAATATCTTGAAATACTTTATGCACCCGATTCAACAAGGTATCTGAAGGCATGTATTGAAAGAGAACCATAAAACTGAATACAAAAGACAACAGGGCATAACGTACTGATTTCAATGAAATATGCTGTAAGAAAAATAACAAAAATAACAAACCATAGACGAGATAACCTGTCCGACCAGTATTCAAAAACAGTACTTGAAAAGTAAAGAGAAAAGTCAGGATGATATATCCCATTTTATACCATTTGTTTTGGGTCTGGACGCATAACCAAGCGGACAAATAAGCAGCAAAAGCTACCATGTATCCCGTGATGATATGATTATAAAAAACCCGACCTGGATTGGAATGAGCGTGATATAACGAGATGCAGCAAGTAATTATTATCCCAAAAAGGTAAGCATGGATACCTGCATAACGTATTTTTTTATGAGCAAACCCTGCTGCAAATAAAGGTAAGTACAATAGCTTGCAATATTTCTCTGCCATAGAAAATTTTTGAGAAGTCGTTGCGATACTCCAGGTACAGCCTAGTATGGCAATGCCACACATTGCTAAGAGCACCCAAGTGATCGGTTGCGCAAACATAAAACGTATGTCTGCTCGATATTGCGGTGAAAATAAGATGACAGCTATTGCAATACTGACTGCGATGCTTTTCAAGCTGGGACCTAATGTAATACACAACATAACCAGAACCAATAAGTTTGATTGGTACGTAGCCAGATATGTTTTAAAGGACTTCATTGCAATTCTCTTACATCATCGTTGATCGGTTAATATTAATGCATTTTTCTTTTAAAATATAGCCGCGTAACGCTAGATTTGAAGAAATTAGCATACGTTGGGTCGAGTGGACGAACCGACCATCACAGACTTTTATTGGTGTCCCAGGCAAGATTCGAACTTGCGACCTGCCCCTTAGGAGGGGGCCGCGCTATCCAGCTGCGCCACTGGGACGGAAACTGATTTTATCCTCATCTGGCAATGACTTGCAAATTTACTTCTACATGGGCCTCAATTTAATTAAAACGTGTCATAATTAAACGTGGCTACGACTCAATGGATAGTAAGATACCTTGATGAGATAATAGTATGCGGGAAATTGAATATAAATATACCGTTGCTGCGATTTATGCAGTGATTTTGTTTCTAGATAAATTAGATTTGACAATAGTTAATATTGCCTTACCTGCTATTGCTGAGCATTTTCATGTATTGGTAACCGATACACAATGGGTCAATAATGCTTTTTTGCTTGCTTTATCCTTAAGCATTCCAATCAGCCCTTGGATGGGCGATCGTTTCGGTAGTAAGCGTATTTTTATGTATGCAGTTGCAGCTTTTGGTATAAGTTCCTTATTGTGTGCACTCGCGCCTAATATTGCATTTTTAGTGGGGATGCGATTTGTACAAGGTTTGTCTAGCGGTCTTATTGTACCAGTTGGCATGACGATGGTTTTCCGTGCCTTTGAGCCATCCGAATATGCCAGCATCTCCAGCTATATTTTTATTCCATCTTTGATTGCACCTGGGTTAGCGCCAATGTTGGGTGGGATGATGATTCATTATTTTGACTGGCGTTGGGTGTTTTTATTTGTGACGCCTATTTGTGCCATCATCATGGCATATTCTTACTGTTTACTGAAGGAATACCGTTTGCCAAACAAATTACCGTTGGATTTTTTGGGATTCATCTATTCTGGAACGGCTTTGTTATTAATTTTTCACGTATTATCTATCGTTGGTACTAATTGGGCTACTTGGAATATTGTGGTTGAACTGATACTTGCTTTTGTATTGGGTTACCTGTTTATTCGTCAAGAGGATACCTGTCCAACGCCTCTTATTCATCTGGATTTATTCCGCAAAAAACTGTTTGTTCAAGCTAATTTAATCCAGACTTTTTTCCAAGTTGGTCATTTTGGATCTATATTTATTATTGCCATTTATTTACAAATGAATGTGGGGTATTCCCCTATGTTTGCAGGGATGATTATGGGGATGCAAGCCTTTGGCGCCATCTGCTCCAGCCGCTTTTCTGTGAAACTCTTTGAACTATATTCAGCTAAATTACCTATCAGCATGGGTTTGGCTGGTGTGGGACTTATCACACCACTTATTTTATGTGTAGATGCAACGAGCCCGGTTTGGTTAGGGTTTGCTATTTTATTTGCTAGGGGATTAGTGAGTGGTTTATGTGGGGCTCCGATACAGGCAATAGGGATTTCCGAGTTTTCTGATGAGCAAATTAGTCAAGCTGCTGCAGCATTCAATATCGTTCGACAATTGGCGATTAGCCTGGGGATTGCTTTGTCAGCGTTACTATTAAGTATCGCTATTCACGATTATGATTTGAGCATCCTAATTAACCAAGATAAATCCGTTTTTTACGCCCCCTTTGTATTGATTTCTTGCTCGGTATTTTGTGGCGTTTGGGTTACACTGCGAATGGATAAATCTTCTTTAATGATGAATCGTAAGGGTGAATCAGCATGAACCTATTAGATAAAGTAACTGCGCTAGAGCACGCTGCTACAGATTTTGGCTTTCAATGGGAAAATACAGCACAAATTATGCAGCAAATTCAAAATGAATGCGCTGAAGTACAAGAACATTTGTCAGCTTCTGCACAAACAAATCATCCTGATGCCTTACAAGAAGAAATAGGGGATTTGTTGCATGCGGTGTTTTCATTATGTGTATTTTGTAAATTATCACCGAAAAAAACACTTTCTGAAGCGCTGGAAAAATTTGAGCGTCGACTCAATTCAGTCAAGGCACAAGCTCAAGAACAAGGCCTCTCTGATTTGAAAGGTCATTCTTTCGAAACATTGATGCAATTTTGGGATCGTGCCAAACAGTTAGTAGGGTAAATCCGTTATTCCTCCTCACTTTGTCTTCGGGATGCCGCAACACGTCCCACCAATACGGCTTCACCCAAGACATGTCCTTGCATGGCATCGATCACATCAGCATACCGTGCAGTATTGGGCAACTGGAGTACCGTGTCTAAAGCATACAGCCTGAAAAAATACCGATGAGTACCCCTCGGAGGACAAGGTCCACCGTACCCTGAGGTACGCCAACTGTTTAAACCACTCATTGCTTCAATTGGCAAATTGGTGCTTTCTGCGAACTGAGTCACATTGGACGGTATGTTGAATAATATCCAATGCACCCAATTGTGATTGGCCGCATCCAGATCATTCATAATGAGAGCAAAGGATTGGGTATTGTCTGGGGAATTTTTCCAAGACAGTTGTGGAGAGATATTTGGCTGCCCTTCGCAAGAGGTGTAGCGTTGAGGTATTATTTCATTTGCATGAAAAGAGGTGCTGCTTAGCTCAAAGCCCATGGCAAAACTCTTAACACAAAAATATCCCATTAAGATCAAACAGGATATGATTTTGATTGTTTTCATAAGATTACTTTAAAAAATATAAGATATATCAAACTAGCTTGATGCCTTCATATTGTCAATATATACGACACAAATGTATAATTTTTCAGCTTTTTATTTGAGGTATGCCTGGATGAAAATTGCATTGTTTGTGAGCAGCATTGGGGATGCAGACTTAGCATTGAGCACATTCAATATATCTCTGCTTGTCCCTGAGAGATCCACACGAATAGGTCACTATTTGAATGTCTTTTCATAACGATACTTTGTTTGAAAGCAGCATTTCGGGGACCTGTCATGTGAGCGCGGCACATGATAAACAATCTGCAACAATGCCAGGAACACTGTGAGCTTTCTTTTGTTCATCCAATAAAAGCACATAATGTTATATTTTTTTAAAAAAAGGCTTTATTAAATTTAAATTGATCAAAGCGTCTTCATTGTGTATTATTGTGAGGAATTTATTTAGAGAGAAACATAATGAGATTTATTTTTATATTATTTCTATCATTTTTTGTCTGTTCAAATATGGCTTTTGCTGCAGAGGAAGAATAGGTGGGTATTCCTGCGAACGTGATCACCGATTATCGCCTAGTGTGATCACCTAATATTCCGTTGTTTTTGCAAGCGAAGAAATTATCTCAGAGTGATCACGATGAAGCAATTTCTTTTTTTCTCATAGACTCCCCGTTTA
>CAISKC010000359.1 GCA_903885895.1 uncultured Legionella sp. | reverse complement strand
TGAACGTCCAAATACTGCAATTGGAGGAATTCCTCCAAGGCAAAAAATGGCACTAGTTGCCTAACCCTCTACTTTTAGCCTCAGTTAAAAATGGGGAGATTACCGGGTTTTTGAAGGATTTGAAATTCGGTTGTATGTTATTGACATACATGGTGGCCAGACCTGGAATCGAACCAGGGACACAAGGATTTTCAATCCATCATCTAAAATTTAACTTGTTGATTTTATTATATTATTTGCCGCGGGAAAACGCTACGAATGGCGTACGATGTCGTACAGTGTCGTACTCAAATACGCAAAAGTCACGCAAGGGTTTTTGAGGTGATTGTTATAGTCGTAGAATAAATAGTAGCTCAACTTCGAGTTTTAGCAAATTTGAAAAACCATTGAAACTTTGGTTCGTAGCCTTATGCTCTGGTTTAAAAGCCCTTTAAAATCAATGTCTTGCGATGCATCAAACTCGCGAAAAACTGCCTAGAACTGCCTGGAACGGCGGAGCACGGTCACAGTTAAGGCATGTTTCAGTCACTGTGACAATTATTAAACTACGGCTTGACAGTCGTACCATATGTGGTACAATTAGACATGAAAATAATAACAGTTAAATTTTATCAATCTTCTTCTGGAAGTGAGCCAGTCAAAGAGTGGTTACAAACGCTTTGTAGAGATGATAAAAGAATCATTGGTGAAGATATTAAAACAGTAGAATATGGCTGGCCGTTAGGTATGCCGCTTGTTCGTAAATTAGAGAAAAGTTTGTGGGAAGTAAGGATTGATCTGACTAATAAAGAAATAGCCAGAGTGTTTTTTACAGTGAAAGATGGATTAATGATACTTTTACATGCGTTTAAAAAGAAATCACAGAAAACGCCGCCTAATGAATTAGACATTGCTAAAAGTAGGCGTGATCAGGTGTTAAATTCTTAGGAGAAAGGTATGAATAAATACATAGGTAGCTCGTTTGATGATTTTCTTGAAGAAGAAAATTTACTAACTGATTCATCTGCAGAGGCGTTAAAACGTATTCTTGCATGGCAGATTCAACATTTTCTTGATGTAAATCATATTAAAAAAACAGAGTTTGCACATAAAATGAAAACCAGTCGTTCGCAATTGGATAGGTTATTGGATCCAGAAAATACAAACATCAGTCTTAAAGCGTTGGTTAGTACGGCGAATGCGATGGGTAAGCATGTTGAAGTTCGGATTGTGGATTAATTAAGCTCAATTAGTCACAGTTAATGCATGTTTTGGCCACTCAAGTAATTTATTTAATTAGATGTTTTTCAATGACCATGATTCTATATTCTTTTTTAATAGTAATTTTTGCCTTTTCTTTAAAGTCTAAAAATAGATCGATAGAGTTTTCCCAAGTAGTTTCAAAAGGTTCGTCAATCATGCAGGATTTGTTCGATATTTGTTTAATTTTAATGCCATTTTCAATAAGAATTTCACAGGCGACGTTACGAAAGGCATAGTTTATATCTGTGAAATGAGCTAAATGTTTGTTTTTTAGTTCCTGTCTTAAAATCGATGTATAAAAGCTATCGGAGCAATAAACAAAGATTAAAATGCATGTAAAAAAAATATTGAAAATCAAAGGAACTGCTTTGTGCTTAATGTTTTTATCTCGAATTAGCATAAAAAACGAAGGTAGAATTAAAACAACTAGCCCTAGGAAGAAAAAATATACGGAGTCCTTGATTGGGTTATTTACATAAAAATATCTATCTATGATCCAAAACCATGCAAGAACCGTAATATTTAAACCAAAAAAGAAAAGAGAATAGTAAAAAAATTGTTTATACCCGCGTTTAATAAAGAATTTATCGTGAATAGTTGACTTTTTCATGAAAATTGGTGCTTGTTTTAAATATGTCAAAGAGGAGAAAATAAAAGAGAATATAAAAACTCCGATTAATATTAACTTAATGCTAGGCAAGTGAAACCGACCAATATCAATGTAAATGATCATGATTAATACAGGTATTGTCCAATATCTCAATAAAAGCTGATAGTTATCTTCGGTGTGCTGGGTGAATAGAAGACTGTTAACATGTGTGCTTAAATGAGCAGCGTATAGAGCAAACAAACCAGGCAATAAAAAAGCACCAACTGATGCGCATATCAATTTGAATGTTACAATAAGAACCGACCATGCGTTTGTTGAGCTATCTCTTAACTCCGGATAGAACAAAGAAAAACAATTGCTTAATATAAAACCTATAAAAATAACGCCGTTGTATAATAGAGATGGGTTATTTAAAATGAAGAGCTTATTTTTGGAATTGTACATAGTGTTTGAATTTTGAAATTATTTTTTGTAGGTTACACTTTGGTGTAAAAAAGTCAACTTTGGGCGAAAAGATAAATAAAGACTATTATCCACAATAAATTTTAGTAATAGACCTACGAGAATGTCCCAGTTCTCGGGTTATGATTTCACGAGTTTTACGGTCTATTGGGTATTCTTGCCTATCGTGATCACTCATTCTTGTTCTACCGTGATCAGTGATTCTCGTTTGATCGTGATCACCTATTATCGCCTGATCGTGATCACTTTTCCC
>CAISKC010000358.1 GCA_903885895.1 uncultured Legionella sp. | reverse complement strand
GGTGGTATACGTGTGGTAATAGTAGTCAGCTTGTTTGCCCTCTTCGTCACGTGGGGCAATGAACGAGTCACGATCCGCTGGTACGGTAGGTTCCATTTCTCTGTTATAGGGATCACGCATAGAAAACAAAGGTCGAAAACCTGTTGTATTGTGCCAAAAATATGTTTTATTGGGTACACACGCGCCATTATTCGCGAATCTTTTTTCAACGATGACAAATTGCTCAAGAGGTGTATCATTGGTGCTCTCACCGCTGCTTGGGCATTCTGCGTAGGGAGGGGAGAGATCGACAGTGAGTGCCCGGTATGCTCGATAGGCCGTTTGTTGTACTACTGTGAGTGTGGCTAGATAATCCGCTTCTAAGCGACCCGCTTCTTCGCGAGTATTATCCAATGCTTGTGTTTTGATATTGAATGGCTGCATTTTCTTTTCGAGCGCTGTGAGAGGCTTCGTTCTATTTTCTTCTGCTACACGCTGTGTTTCTAGTGCAAAGTGCTTTCGGTACAGCGCTACATCATCAATGATAGCGTTTGGAGGTAATTCCGCAATGGCTTCTTGTTGCCTAGTCATCAATTCGTTTCGATCAGAATCTGTTAATTTCAAAGATTCTATCCCTGGTTTTAACATGCGTGCTAATCTACGCATGCTACTATGGGGATGTAGTATGAGTTTGGTCAAAGAGTAATGATCGCCCAGATGAAGTTTGGGGATATGAATCAATAGTTCGAATGTTATTAAAAAGACAGTTAGGCTTAAGAAGGTCAGTGAAGCAGCCAAAGGTAGTGCATTGAAAAATAGAAATAGATGAGGTAACAAGATGATTTCAGAAGCGATCCCCGTGAGGGTGCTGAGTATGACTGATAAAATCAATTTATTTTTTTGAGACAATTGCGGTGCAAATTTTTTGAAAAGCTGTTGAGCAAGACTGAACGATGCTAGATAAGATAGGGCGAGATTCAGCAAAATTACTGATCCCATGATAGTAGGGGATGCTGTAATGCACACTAGAAAGGCAGCCAACAAAGCAAATTGCAATGGTATGGCAATGCGTTTTAAGTAAAGAAGAAACAACATATGGTGCCCAGGTCTAGATAATTTTCATAATTTTAACAACATGTATCTTATTGTCAATAATTATCTTAAATATGCGCATATTATTAGGGGGTGTTGAGAATTTAGATGCCTATGTCCCGTGGCTTGTACACGGGATCCAAGACGATATGTATCGGTGCAACAAGTCTTTTCATTGTTCAATATCCTTGGATCCCGCGTACAAGTCGCGGGACGTAGGGATTTCGGAGATGAATTGTCAACAGACCTTATGTTGTGTAGCCGTAATTCAGTGCTAATTCATCGGCGTCTAATGTAGCGAGATAATTTTGAAATTCTTGATCAGGATCGGGTTCTTCATCATCTAAGCAGGCAGGCGGACGCAAGTCGGTGTCATAGTCATAACGACCAGCTGCTGCATATATACTCATGTTAGAAATATTTGCCAATGGGCTTATTGGTGCGGCACGGTAGCTGGATGAGGACGATGTTTGAACTGCGTTAGCCTCACTCGGTTTTTTATCATTCGCAGCAGAAAGCTGTAAACTCTTTAAAAATTTTTCAATGTGTTCACATAATCCTAGGCTTAAGGGGTGGCCATTGACTACTTCATAGGTGTGGAATACATAGCCGGTTATTTTGCCATTTTCCGCAAAAAATTGGTCACGACTACTTGGTTCTTCAGCAGTATGACTATTCATACCAAAAAGTGGTTGGAAACCGTTGGCATATGACCATATAAACGTTTTTCCAGGGATAAGTTCTTCTGTAAGTGTTGTGTTATTATTAGTCACAACTCTTTTTTCCATTATAATAAATTCACGATGAGGGTTATCATTGACGCTATCAAACGCAATCGTACACTCCGCATACGGAGGAGAAAAATTTCGCGTTACTTCTCGGTATGCTCGATAGTGTTCTGCTTGAGACGGAGAGAGTGTTTCTTCATACGCTTTTTCTAACCGTGTTGCTTCTGTAAGCGTTTGTTTAAGTGCTTCTGTTTGAATAGCCTGATTTATTTGTGCTGTCAGCGCTACGCTTGTTATAGGGGGTTGCTTTCGACGATTTGCGGCTTCTTGTGTTTTTCTGATGAGTCCAGATGCGGTCTCTTGCGCGACATATTTGTTGTACAACACAACATCAGGAATAATAGCAGCTTCCGGTAATTTCTGAGTCGCTGTTAGGTGTCTTTTTAGCAATTTTGCGCGGTCGTTTTCAGGAAGGCGTAATGCTTCTGGTTCTCCTACTGGCGCTCGTGGCGCAGGTTGATTTGCTCGCCGAATGGCTGGTTGTCGATTTGCTATATCATGGAGCTGTCTAAGAATATCTTCAAGATTATTATTTCTCCTGAGACCTGCGCGCGCTGCTGCTGGTTCTGGTCTGTATAATAGTTCCCTTAATCTTACAATACTGGTCCGCGGGCTGAGCATGAGCTTGACCAAAGAAAAGTCAGGTCCTAAGTCCGGTTTTATCCGAATCAATCCTTCAAATACTGTGAAAAAAGTGGTGACTCCAATAAATGTGAGGGAAACTGCCAAGGGTAAGGCATTGAAAAATAGAAATATATGTGAAAAGAATAGCAAGGATGAAAGGGAAAGGAGCAAGGCAAGCATGATTGTTAAAAGTATTTTACTTCTCGGTGGTGCATGGACGAAGAACCTATCAAGCAAGTATTTAATCAGGGAAAACGCAGCTGGAAAGATTAATATCATAGGAAGGAACATGACGGGCACGACCAGCGACTCCATTGAAAAAATTAGCATGAGACCTGTTAGCAATAGGGTCGTCCACAAAGATTTTCCAACACGTCGTAAGTAAAGAACCCACATTATTTTCTCTCCGTACTATGGACCCACATAAAAAGCGCAACGTTTCTAGTGGACACGCATCGTTTTGTCCACCCTATTTGTCCTAATGGCATGGTAGGGTGGGCAAAGCGATGCGTGCCTATCATTGGGCATTGATCCTGATTTATTTTGCGCAATTTTAAACTACTTGCTTTTTATTATCAACAATTATCGTAAATGTGTGCAATAAAATCATGTTACAAGCACATGTTTCTAAGCACGTAGTGTAAAATGCCACCATTTTTGTAGTACTCTAATTCATTGCTTGTATCGATGCGACATAATACTTGTATCGTTTGTTGCTTGCCTTGGGCATCTTGGACTGTGACAGATAGTTTTGCACCGGGTCTTAAGTTTTGATCATATAGCACGCTGATACGTTCATCTCCTTTTAATCCCAAGCTTAAACGAGTCATATTATCCAAAAATTGTAATGGCATGACACCCATGCCGATCAAATTTGAGCGATGAATGCGTTCAAAACTTTCGGCGATAACAGCTTTGACGCCTAATAGTAGCGTACCTTTGGCCGCCCAATCTCGCGAGGAACCGGTCCCATATTCTTTACCTGCTATGATGATCAATGGTTGATGTTCTTTTTGGTACAGCATGGCAGCATCATAAATGGGCATGACTGTTTGAGATGGGATATGACGAGTCACGCCACCAACAATGTCTGGTGTCATTTCATTACGGATCCGGATGTTGGCAAAAGTGCCGCGCATCATCACCTCATGATTACCACGTCGAGCACCATAAGAATTAAAGTCAGCTTCAGAAACGCCTTTGGATTTAAGATATAAACCGGCCGGAGAATTGGCTTTGATGGATCCAGCGGGTGAAATATGATCAGTCGTGATAGAGTCTCCAAACAAACCTAAAATATAAGCGTCATGAATAGCACGAATGGGTTCAGGCTCTTTTTGTAAATTATCAAAGAAAGGAGGATGTTGAATATAAGTAGAATCGTGAGACCAAGCATAGGTATGGCTGTGATTGACAGGAATAGCTTGCCAGTCTTGATTGCCTAAGAATACATCAGAGTAAACTTTATGAAACATGTCAGATTTTACCTGCATGACCGCTTCAGCAATCTCAGCATTGGTTGGCCAAATGTCTTTTAAATAAACGTCATGACCTTGCTGATCTTGGCCTAAAGGTTGGTGGTTCAAATCATGGTTGGTATCTCCTGCCAGGGCAAAAGCCACGACTAATGGAGGCGATGCCAACCAATTAGCACGAACTTGAGGATGAATCCTGCCTTCAAAGTTACGATTTCCAGATAATACGGCAGAGACAACTAAATCATGCTTCGTGACACATTCTGCGATAGGCTCGGGTAATGGGCCAGAGTTACCAATACACGTGGTGCAACCATAACCAACCACATCGAAACCAAGTTCATCTAAATATTGCTGTAAACCAGCATGCTGCAAATAATCTGTGACAACTTTGGAGCCAGGTGCCAATGAAGTTTTGACCCAAGGTTTGCTGGACAAGCCTTTTTCACGCGCCTTTTTTGCCAATAACCCGGCCGCCATTAAAACTTCTGGGTTAGAGGTATTGGTGCAACTTGTGATGGCGGCAATGACGACAGAGCCGTGTTGTAAAGCATATTGGGTACCGGGAACAGGGTAGGTCGTTTGGCTAACTTTTTCTTTGCCTGTTTCGATTAATAATGCTTGAAATGCTTGGGGTAAGGTCGGTAACGTCACTTTGTCTTGCGGGCGTTTCGGACCAGCCAGAGAAGGTTGAACTGTCGCCAAATCAAGCGTGACAGTGTCCGTAAAAATTGGTTCGGCTTGTGTGCCATCGTACCAAAGTCCTTGTGCTTTAGAGTAAGCTTCTACCAAGTGAATCGTATGTTCGTCGCGTCCGGTTAATTTTAAATAATGCAGTGTTTCTTGGTCGACGGGGAAAAAGCCGCATGTTGCGCCATATTCTGGTGCCATATTGGCGACTGTTGCGCGGTTGGCCAAGGGTAGATTGGCCAAGCCTGGACCATAATATTCTACAAATTTTCCAACGACACCTTTTTTACGTAATATTTCCGTAATGGTTAATACTAAGTCTGTTGCAGTGACCCCCTCAGCCAATTTGCCGTTTAATTTAAATCCGACTACTTCAGGGATTAACATGGACACAGGTTGACCCAACATGGCTGCCTCTGCCTCAATACCGCCTACTCCCCAGCCTAAGATACCGAGCGCATTGATCATCGTGGTATGTGAGTCAGTGCCAACTAATGTGTCGGGATAAGCGTAGGTTTCGTGCCCAATTTGCGCATGCCAGACAGTTTGACCTAAGTATTCTAAATTGACTTGATGGCATATGCCGGTGCCAGGTGGGACCACTCTAAAATTATCAAATGCTTTTTGTCCCCAACGCAAAAATTCATAGCGTTCGATATTGCGTTGCATTTCAATCTCGGTATTGGTTGCTAATGCGCTATGGCTAGCAAACGCATCGACCATAACGGAGTGATCGATGACCAAATCGACTGGAGAAAGTGGAGAAATCTTTTTAGGATCAGCGCCCATCTTTTCTAGAGCCGTACGCATGGCTGCTAAGTCAACAATGGCGGGTACCCCAGTAAAGTCTTGCATCAGGACGCGGCTAGGTCGATAGGCAATTTCGTGCTGAGATGTTTGCGTTTTTATCCAGTTTGCTAAAGCTTTGATATCGTGAGTCGTGACGGTTTTTTCATCTTCAAAGCGTAATAGATTTTCCAATAAAATTTTTAAGGTGTAAGGTAAGCGTTGTATGTCTTGACCATATGTTTGTTCAAGTTTTTTTAAACTAAAATAATGATACGTTTTATTGTCAACTTGTAACGACTCTTTGGTTTGTAGGGTGTCTTTGCCAATATGCATCATGTTTTTCTCCTAAAATGAGCGTTTTTAGTGAAACGTTCTTTAAAATAGATTGTCTTCCGTGTGAGAACTGGCGCCTATTTCTGGCGTTATTTCTTCATCCATCTGAGGTAATTCATTTTCTTTAAAGTATTCTGTGATGGTATTGACTTGATTTGGTCTGGCACGTAAACCGTTATCAGGATTGATGCCAAGCGATATGACGCCAGGTGGTTCATCTAAACTGTGCTCTGGCTTATCTTGCAACGCAATTCTCATGAAATCGATCCAGACAGGTAATGCCAAACGTGCGGCATATTCATGTAAAGGAGAAGGTTTATCAAAGCCTATCCAGGTTGTAACGACCAAATCACGGTTGTAGCCGGCAAACCAGGCGTCGACTTGATCATTGGTTGTCCCCGTTTTTCCGGCGATATCTTGGCGGTTGAGTACTTTTGCTGCCATAGCAGTACCATGTTGAATGACGTTTTGTAATGCAGAGTTAATGAGGAAGGCTGTTTCCGTGGAAATCACTTTGGGTGCAGTCAAATCAGCACTGGTATCGCTGTTTGCATCGGGGACTTGAGCAGGTTTGGCCTGTAATAAGACATATCCTTTGGCATTGGTAATATGATCAACGAGATAGGGCTCTACTTTATATCCACCATTCGCAAAAATGGCATAGGCCGCAGTCAAATCCATTGGTGAAACTGTTAAGCTGCCCAAAGCCAATGACAAAGCATGGGGGAGTGTTTCTTTTTTAAAACCAAATCGTGTTGCATAATCAATCGTATAATCTATCCCGATATCATCGAGGATCCGAATGGAGACCAAATTACGAGAAAGCGTTAACGCTGTTTTTAATCGGGTAGGCCCTCCGAATTTTAAATTATCATTATGGGGACGCCATTCTGCTTGGCTAGGATCGCGAATGACAATCGGTGCATCATTGATAACGGTGGCCAATGTGTACCCTTTATTGAGTGCAGCGGCATACAGGAATGGTTTAAAACTAGATCCGGGTTGTCGTTCAGATTGCGTAGCACGATTGAATTTGCTTTTCTCAAAATTAAACCCTCCTATTAAGGCGGTAATGCCACCATCAGTAGGGTTGAGTGCGATCAGTGCCACTTCTGCTTCGGGATTTTGGCTTAATTCACAGTGTTTTTTCTGACAAGTGACATACACAATATCCCCAGCAGCTAATACGCGATGCGCGTTGGAGGGTGATCGGCCTACATAGCCTTTTTTTAGTTCTGGTCTTGCCCAGACAATACCATCCCAAGGGATAGTGAGCGTTTCGTTTTTTCGAGTAACAACGGTGGCACTGCGGTCGTCTACTGATAGTACAACGACTGCTTGCAGATCGCCTACATTGGGATAATGACTGAGCTTTTTACTACGCTCATTGGGCGCGGCAAAAGCTGACATTTTACTAATAGGACCACGATAACCATGGCGGCGATCATAAGCCAATAAATGCGATTCGGTCGTGTGATTCGCTGCGATTTGAAGACGACTATCGATCGTCGTATACACTTTGTAGCCACGCGTATAGGCTTCCTGTCCAAAATGTTCCACTAAAGATTGACGGATCATTTCCGCGACATAGGGGGCATAAACTTGAGAATGTGTCCCGTGGTATGATTCATTGACGGGTTCGCGCAAGGCTTCTTCATATTGCTCTTTTGAAATGTATTTTTCCTCGTATAAACGATCCAGAACATGGTTGCGGCGTTTTTGAGCTGCTACAGGATTGACAATGGGGTTATGTGTAGAAGGTGCTTGAGGTAGCCCTGCTATCATGGCCAACTGTGCAATATTCAAATCTTTTAATGGTTTTCCATAATAAACTTGTGCGGCTGCCTCGACACCATAAGCTCTATTTCCAAGATAAATTTGATTTAAATATAATTCGAGAATTTTTTCTTTGCTTAATTCTTG
>CAISKC010000357.1 GCA_903885895.1 uncultured Legionella sp. | reverse complement strand
TATTTCTTCGAACTGGTGGGCACGCTGCGCTTTGTCCACCCTACATTTACATTGACTCTCTATCAAAAAATTATGAGGGGATACATCAGGGATGAGGGTAGATACAAACAGTTTGGAAGTTAGATTTTAATCGCCCCTCATCCGTCTCTTCGCGACACCTTCTTCCTTTATAATCCTACTCCACTACATTTTTTTTAACCGTCTCCGTCTTCTTAACCTGGTTTGGGCCGGCAGGGCTTTTCCGGTTAGGTAGCGCGGTACGTCTCTGTGGTTGGTTGGATGGACGTCTTCTTCTATCTGAAGAGGAAGAGGCCTGTGATGATTTACTAGAGTTGGATGTTGCGCTGCTGGATTGCTCTGCATACGATCTGGCAGATGTTTTCATGGAACTAGTCTTAGTATCTTCTTGACCAAACAGTTTTTGCATCACGCGTTGTAGGAAACTCAATGACGGTGTTTGTTTCATGCTGTTCGGGTCAAAAGCTTTGACCGCTGGCTCATCCATTTTGGATTCAGTTGTGCCATGTACTATTTCAAGCTCTGGCTGTTGAATCAAGGTGTAACTAGGTTTTTTAGCTTTACCGCTACCATCTTCTTTGATTTTTGTAATGGTGTATTGCGGTGAATGCAAATACGGATTTGCAATAATCAAGAGCCTTACGTTGTGTCGTTTCTCTATGTTTAAAACAAAGTCCCGTTTTTCATTCATAATAAAGGTAGCCATATCGACTGGCAATTGAACTTGTAGTTCTGTGACTTTTTCTTTTAAGGCTTCTTCTTCAATCAAGCGAATAATAGACAGGCTGCTAGATTGAATATTGCGCACAGTACCGCGTCCTTCACAACGAGGGCACACTTCTTGAGCATTTTCGCCGAGCGATAAACGTAAACGTTGTCGTGACATTTCTAAAAGTCCAAATCGTGAGATCCGACCAACTTGAATCCGAGCGCGATCAGCTTTGAGCGCTTCTTTCAATCGGTTTTCAACATCACGTTGATTTTTAGATGAGCTCATGTCAATAAAGTCAACCACCACCAAGCCGCCTAAATCGCGTAAGCGTAATTGACGTGCAATTTCATCGGCTGCTTCTAAATTCGTATTGAGCGCAGTGGCTTCAATATCTGCACCACTGGTGGCTTTTGCCGAATTGATATCAATCGAAACCAGTGCTTCTGTCCGATCAATAACCAATGCGCCGCCAGATGGTAAAGAGACTTCGCGCTTGTAAGCGGTTTCAATCTGACTTTCGATTTGATAAAAATTAAATAAAGGAACCGTACTGTGATACAGCTTTAAATTGGGTAAAAAATCCGGCTTGACTTGTTCGATGTATTGTCTAGCTTTGACATAGGAAATTTGATCATCGATGATGATTTCACTAATGGATTTACGTAAATTATCACGAATAGAACGGATAATGACATCGCCTTCTTGATGAATCAAACAAGGTGCTAATTGTGTTTGAGCGGCTTGTTTGATGGCTTGCCATTGGTGATAGAGCATATCCAAATCGCCTTGCAATTCGTCTTGCCCTTTGCCTACGCCCGCTGTGCGAATGATGAGTCCCATATCTTCATCGAGGTGCAGTGAATTTAAGGTTTCTTTCAATTCATCGCGGTCATCGCCTTCGATCCGTCGTGAAATACCGCCAGAACGCGGGCTATTTGGCATTAATACCAGATAACAGCCAGCTAAGGTAATGTAAGTTGTGAGTGCGGCGCCTTTATTGCCCCGTTCTTCTTTATCAATTTGGATCAGTAACTCTTGGCCTTCACGAATCAAACTGGTGATGGCAGGTTTCTCATCATTGGCATTGACTTGCTTATTGAAATAAGTAGGCGCAATTTCTTTAAGAGGCAAAAAACCCTGACGTTTCGAGCCATATTCCACAAACACCGCGTCTAAACTGGGCTCTCGCCGCGTGACAACTGCTTTGTAGATGTTACCTTTCTTCTTTACTTCTGTTGGACATTCGATATCCAAATCATAGAGGTGGTTATCCTTGACCAGTGCAACGCGAATTTCTTCGGTTTGTGTTGCATTGATTAACATTTTCTCCATACTAGCCATTTTTCTTACCCTCGATAGGGCGCCGTAACTTAAGCCTAAGGTTTATTACAAAATGTTTTCCAAATAGTAGATTCTAATAGAAATCTAGTGAGAGACCGCACGTATACTGTCTTCGAATTCGAAGACTCATGGTTGAAAATGATGTCGCATGTTTGGCATGCGTGGGTATCAAAATATATGTTCAATTTGGCTTTGTTACTAAGGAGTGTCGACAATTTTATAATACTCCTATAGTAATGACTTTGACCTAAGTAATGCGCAATTCATTTTTAAAACGCTACAGGCTGGATTGCTTGAATCCATCGGTGTTTTTATACTGCTCGCAGTATAACCTAGCCATGCACACACTTAAGTGTATAATCGTAGCATAAAAAACTGTAAGAGGAAAGAGTTTGATGCAGAATGATGCGCAGCATGAAGTGCGGTATATGACCATTACCCTAGAAGAAGATGGTCAACGTATAGATAACTATCTGTTACGTATTTTGAAAGGCGTCCCGAAAAGTCATGTGTATCGTATTGTGCGCAGTGGAGAAGTCCGTATCAATAGTCGTCGCGTCAAACCATCGGATCGAGTGACCACTGGCGATGCGATTCGGATTCCACCTATTCGCTCTACTCAGACTAAGGTGGTCGATCCGAGTGCTGGTTTGAGTGCTTTTTTACTTGAGAACATTATCTATGAGGATGAGCGGTTGTTGGTTTTGGCGAAACCAGTGGGCTTAGCGGTTCATGGTGGGAGTGGTTTAAGTTTGGGTGTGATCGAAGCGATGCGTCAAATTAGACCTGATTTAGCTTATCTTGAATTGGTGCATCGTTTGGACAAAGAAACGTCAGGTTGTTTGCTATTGGCGAAAAAAAGATCGATGTTACGTGCGATTCAAGCCTTGCTAGAAACACGTGAGGTGCATAAAACGTATTGGGCTCTGTTAAGCGGTACTTGGTACGGCCCTAAAGATCGGACGATAGATTTGCCATTATTAAAATCTATTATGCAATCAGGTGAGCGTATTGTGGTGACGGCATCCACCGGTAAGCCTTCGCAAACTCATTTCAAAGTCTTGGAGAATTATCCAGATGCTTGTTGGGTGGAAGCGACACCAAAAACTGGTAGAACCCATCAAATTCGTGTGCATGCTGCTCAAATGGGGCATCCTATCCTTGGTGATCAAAAATATGGTAAAGTAACTTCTTTGCCTGATTTGAAGGGTTTGAAATCGCGTATGTATTTACATGCTCGTGCGATTCAGTTTACTCTCAATGGGCAGACTTATCATTTTGAAGCAGAGCTTGATACGACATTCACGCAAGCGCTAGCGCGGTTAGGGGCGAATCAGACACCCTAGTGTAGGAAGTGGCCGGATTTAATTCTGAGTGTAGGAAGGGAGGCAGCACACTGTGTTGAAGCGTTATCAATTGGTGGTGTTCGATTGGGAAGGTACCATTGCAGAGAGCAGCTTGGGGTACTTAATTATCGCTTTGACAAACGCGGCAGCGCGTATGCATTTGCCAAGTTTTGATTTGCACGAAGCACGTCAAGTCGTGCCATTGGGCTTGGTGACCGCGGTAAGAAAATTATTTCCGACCATCACGTTGCATCAACAAGAAGATCTGTGCAGAGAAGTACAGAAAACCATGTTGGAAGTAGCGGCGACGGTACACTTGGTACCTGGTGTCAAAGAGCTTATCCAGTGGTTGCATGCTGCGGGGGTCCATATGGCCATCGCCACCAATAAAAGTGCCCAAGGTTTGGCGCGCGTCTTGCGCATGAGTGGGCTCGATGACTATATTCTTATCACTCGCTCGGCAACCGAAGCACCGGCAAAGCCATGTCCACAAATGTTGGAAGAAATTATGGCGACTTTTACGTTAGGGGCTCAAGATACCTTGATGGTAGGGGATTCTGATTCAGACATGGAAATGGCAACGGCGCTCGGAGTGGTAGCGGTTGGCATGGATTTTTTTCAAATGGATGAACAAACATTGCGAACGGCTGGGGCGCATCATGTCTTTCACGATTACCAACAACTATTCCAGTATATTAAGGATAATTAAATGATTTTTTCGATTGGATGGCCGAATGTTTTAACATTGTTACGCATCGGGATTATCCCCATTCTCATTATTGTTTTTTATCTGCCCTTCAATTGGGCTCATTATTTTGCCGCGCTCTTGTTCGCGCTGGCTTGTATCACGGATTGGTTAGATGGGTTTTTAGCGCGAAAACTTGAACAACAGTCTAGTTTCGGTGCTTTTTTTGATCCAGTAGCCGATAAATTATTAGTATCGGCTAGCTTGTTACTCTTAGTGGGTTCATCTGACTTACATTACATTACCTTACCTGCCATCGTGATCGTAGGACGCGAAATAGTGATTTCAGCTTTGCGTGAATGGATGGCGGAGTTGGGTCAACGTACCAGTATAGCCGTTTCATATATTGCAAAAATTAAAACGTCATTACAGATGGTGGCGATTACGTTGTTACTCGCTTTTCATCAAAATGAGACTTGGTCTGGCATGTTTGGAACCGGGTTATTATATGTGGCCGCATTTTTAACTATTTGGTCAATGATAGAATATCTTAAAATTGCTTGGCCAGAGTTAACTAAAAAAACTAGCATGATGCCTTGACAGACTACTGATTTCAGGTAGAATTCCGTCGGTAAAGAGGCGGGAATAGCTCAGTGGTA
>CAISKC010000356.1 GCA_903885895.1 uncultured Legionella sp. | reverse complement strand
TTGCTCAATCGCATCTAAGTAAGCTTCATCATTTAAGAGTTGTCCTCTTTCTAATTCGGTCATACCAGGATCAACAACAGCAAACGCCTCGAAATACAAGACACGTTCAATATCACGCAATGTCATGTCTAGTAATAAACCAATTCTTGATGGCAATGATTTTAAGAACCAGATGTGTGCAACTGGGCTAGCCAATTCTATGTGCCCCATGCGCTCACGTCGCACTTTCGCTAAAGCCAATTCCACACCGCATTTTTCACAAATAACACCACGATGTTTCAATCGTTTGTATTTACCACATAAACACTCATAATCTTTCACTGGACCAAATGTTTTGGCACAAAACAGACCATCACGTTCGGGTCTAAACGTACGATAATTGATGGTTTCAGGTTTTTTCACCTCACCATATGACCAGGATCGAATCAGTTCTGGTGATGCCAAACCAATTTTAATGGCATCGAATTCTTCATGATGGCCTTGTATCTTAAGCAGCCCCAACAAATCACTCATGATCGGTGCTTTTATTAATGCTTCGTTATTTAAACTATGGTTAGTCGCCACGTTAGCTCCTCCAGCTTTAATCATGAAATAACTCAATATCGATACCTAATGCACGAATTTCTTTCAGAAGTACGTTAAAAGATTCCGGCATGCCAGGGTCCATACGATGGTCCCCATCCACGATATTTTTATATATTTTTGTTCTGCCACCCACGTCATCTGATTTCACAGTCAACATTTCTTGGAGAGTATATGCAGCGCCATAAGCTTCCAATGCCCACACTTCCATTTCACCAAAACGCTGACCTCCGAACTGAGCTTTACCACCTAAAGGTTGTTGCGTCACCAAACTATAAGAGCCAGTAGACCGCGCATGCATTTTGTCATCAACCAAATGGTTCAACTTCAGCATATACATGTAACCAACTGTCACTGGATTATCAAATCGTCGTCCAGTTCGTCCGTCAATAAGCGCTGTTTTGCCATCTAGCGGTAACTCAGCTAATGCCAACATTTCCTTGATTTCTGCTTCAGTGGCTCCGTCAAATACTGGCGTTGCCATCGGGACCCCACCGCGTAAATTGCGCGCAAGAATCAGTACTTCCTCATCGGATAGACTGCTTAACTCGACACGTCGTGTACTATCATGATTGTAAATTTTATCCAAATAAGTGCGAAGTTCTTTAACAGTTTTTTGAGCTTCTAACATCTGTTCAATTTTCTTACCCAGACCTTTCGCAGCTAATCCCAAATGCGTTTCCAAAACCTGACCGATGTTCATACGGGAAGGAACACCAAGCGGGTTCAATACTATATCTACTGGCGTACCATCTTCCATATACGGCATATCTTCTACCGGAACAACAATGGAAATAACCCCTTTGTTTCCGTGACGCCCAGCCATTTTATCGCCAGGTTGAATGCGCCGTTTGACAGCTAGATAGACTTTCACGATTTTCAAGACGCCAGGAGCCAAATCATCCCCTTGAATGATTTTTTTGCGACTATCATTGAAACGCTTTTCCATCTCTTTCGCCAAAGACTCTAACTGGCGTGAAGACTGTTCCAATTGCACACTCGCTTCTTCATCTTGCAAACGTATATCAAACCATTTGTCTCTTGGTACTTTTTCTAAATAAGCTTGAGTAATCTCACTGCCGGACTTCAAACTACTTGGTCCACCTGTTGCCGTTTTAGATAACAGTAACGTATAAACACGCTGGTATAAGTCTTCTTCGCGAATACGACGTTCATCCAGCAAATCTTTTCTCACCCGCGCCAAATGCTCTTCTTCAATCGACTTGGCTCTGAAATCTTTTTCCAAGCCATCACGTGTAAAAATTTGCACGTCGATGACAGTTCCATTCATACCAGATGGCACTCTCAAAGAAGAATCTTTCACATCAGAAGCTTTTTCACCAAAAATAGCACGCAATAGTTTTTCTTCTGGGGTTAATTGTGTTTCACCTTTTGGAGTAACTTTACCAACCAGAATATCCCCAGCGCAAACTTCGGCACCTATATATACGACACCGGACTCATCCAAACTAGATAAAGCAGATTCAGATACAGAGGGTATATCAGCAGTGACTTCTTCTGTACCTAATTTCGTATCACGCGCAATACAGGTCAATTCTTCAATATGAATCGTTGTAAACCGATCATCTTCCACGATTCGTTTAGAAATAAGAATCGAATCCTCGAAGTTATATCCATTCCAAGGCATGAATGCGACTAATAAATTCTGACCCAAAGCCAACTCACCCATATCTGTACAGGGACCGTCGGCTAAAATATCACCACGCTCAA